>JAFZSK010000078.1 GCA_017620915.1 Clostridia bacterium
AGAATTTCTTCCTCAGATAGTGTAAAATTGATTTGAGCCATTGTTCATTACCTCCTGTCTTTTGGTTGTGCAAGTTCATTATACAGGATCGAGCAGTGGCTCGCATTTTAAATTTACACCATTATACGGACATAACCCGCGGCCGATATGCCGCTCCGCAATTCCCTAATTCTGCAAAGGACAAAAGTCTAATTCCCTAATTCTACTCAGGCACTAAACCTGATTTTCCCTCGGACAAAGGTGATATTTCCCAATTTCCCGGACTCTACCGGCAGTAGAGTGGCATTTCCCGGGAAATATTGCGGTTTTGGGGGCGGTTTCGGGCATGTTTCACTTGACAGCATGCGCCGGGGCAAGGTAAAATCGATCGCGAAAGGAACGCGTTCCGCAACATCAAAAGGAGGTCGGATCATGGCTGAGATAAGTGAAGAGAAACGAATAGCGGAGAAGAAAAAAGCGTTGGAAAACGCGATGGCGCAGATAGATAAACAGTTCGGAAAAGGGGCTGTTATGAAGCTCGGGGATAACGTTCATATGAACGTTGACGCGATATCCACCGGGTCGCTGGGACTGGATATTGCCCTCGGCGTCGGGGGATTGCCCAGAGGCAGGATAGTGGAGATCTTCGGGCCCGAATCGTCCGGTAAGACCACGCTGGCGCTGCATGTTATTGCCGAAGCGCAGAAGAAGGGCGGCGAGGCGGCGTTTATTGACGCCGAACACGCGCTGGATCCCGTGTACGCGAAGAATCTGGGCGTAGATATCGATAACCTTATCGTATCCCAGCCGGACACGGGCGAGCAGGCGCTGGAGATCACCGAAGCGCTGGTGCGGAGCGGCGCGATCGATGTTATTGTCATCGACTCCGTGGCGGCGCTGGTGCCCAAGGCGGAGATCGACGGTGAGATGGGCGATTCGCACGTGGGTCTGCAGGCGCGGCTGATGTCACAGGCGCTCAGAAAATTGTCCGGTACCATTAATAAGACCAAAACGATCGCGATATTCATCAACCAGCTGCGCGAAAAAGTCGGCATCATGTTCGGCAACCCCGAAGTCACCACCGGCGGCCGTGCGCTGAAATTCTATTCGTCGGTCAGGCTGGACATCCGCCGTCTCGAGTCGATCAAAGCCGACGGCTCGGTGGTCGGTAACCGCACCCGTGTCAAAGTAGTTAAAAACAAAGTGGCGCCGCCGTTCCGCGAGACGGAATTTGATATCATTTACGGCGAAGGCATCTCCCGCACCGGTTCCGTGCTGGATATCGCGGTGGAGAACGAGATCGTGATCAAGAGCGGTTCCTGGTTCGCGTACAAAGGCGCGCGCATCGGTCAAGGCCGCGAGAACGCCAAACAGTATCTGAAGGACAACCCCGCGGTGCTGGACGAGATCGAACAGCAGATCCGCGACCTGGTCAAAGAGAAGAACAAGAAAGCCACCACCTTCAACGCGTCCGAAGCGGTGCCGTCGGCAGATGCCATGGCGTCTTCGCTGATCACGGCGCCCGCGGATCCGGGCGAAATGGTGCCGCCGCCCCCGGTGCCTCCGGTAAGCCGGCGTTGACGGTTAGTTGAATAAAAGTGATCGGATTGCCGCGCCGGAAGTATTGACCGGAGCGGCAATCGCGTAAATGCAAGACAGACTACAAATGAACGACAGGATATTGAGCTGCGAAAAAACGGAAAGATCATCCGACGGCGAGGAATACACCGTGGAATTCGAAACGGCCGGGCCGGTGCGGTTCGGTTTTGACGAAACTATGGAGTACGGGCTGTACGATATCGGTCGCGAGCTGGAACTCGATACGCTGCTCAGTGCCGTGCTGGAAGCGCGCATGAAGCGGCAGATAATACCGTATTGTGCTTTTACGCGCCGTACAGAAAGCCAGATCAGTGCCCGGCTGCAGGACAAATTTTCCGCGGCGGGCGGCTACGCCGGGGTATGGGCGCCGTACGTGCTGCCCGCGGCGGAGAAAGTTGTTGACTACCTTATAGAGCGGGGCTACGCGGGGGACAACGCGTACTGCGCCTCCTACATAAAGACCTGCGCGAATAAAAATGTCTCGGGCAATTATATTGCCGCCGAACTGATAAAGCGCGGCGTGGAGCGAAATGTTGCTGCCGCGGCCGTTGCCGACGCCGGACTCGACGAAGAAGCCGCCTGCCGGCGCGCGCTGGAGAAAAAACTGGACAGTGTGCAGGTGATCCCGGACGAAAACGGCCGGGTGCCGCAGAAGACGCGGGCGTCGCTGATCCGCTTTCTGCTGGCGCGCGGGTTTGAGACCGGGATGGCCGTGGACATGGTGGATGATTATCTGGGAGGGGCCCGGAATTAACAGCGAAACCGCGGATCCGGAAGGTGAGAAACATGGACAATAAAGAGAATAAACCGGCGCTGAAAGTCGGGATCGTATCGCTGGGCTGCGCCAAAAATCAGGTGGACTCCGAGCTGATGCTGGGGAAACTGAACGAGCGGGGATTTGAGACTGTGGCGGACGCGGTCGACGCGGACGTGATCATCGTCAACACCTGCGCGTTCATCGAACCGGCGCGGGAAGAAGCGATCAATACCATTCTGGAAATGGCGGAACTGAAAAAAGAACGCTGCAAACTGCTGATCGTGGCGGGCTGCCTGGCCCAGCGGTACGCGGCGGAGATACAGGCGGAACTGCCGGAAGTGGACGCGGTGGTCGGGATCAACAGCGTGGCGGAGATCGCGGACGTCGTTGACCGCGCGCTCGCACGCAAAACCGGAGGGCCGGTCACGGAATTGTCCGAAGTGTATTCGGCGGAGTATATCAACGGGCCGCGCGTGTTGTCCACGCCGGAAGGCAGCGCGTACCTGAAGATCGCGGAAGGCTGCGACAACCGCTGCTCATTCTGCGCCATACCGCTGATTCGCGGCCGGATGCGCTCGCGGCGGATCGAGGATATCGTATCGGAAGCGGAGAAACTGGCCGCGGAAGGTGTGCGCGAACTCAACGTGATCGCCCAGGATACGACTAAATACGGGCGCGATATTTACGGCCGGCCGATGCTGAAGGAACTGCTGGAGGCGCTGGACGGCATCTCCGGCATCAAAATGATCCGGCTGCTCTATATGTATCCGGACGAGATCGGCGATGAACTAATAGAGACCATGGCGCGGCTGGAAAAAACAGCCCGATATATCGATCTGCCGCTGCAGCATATCAGCGACCGGCTGCTGAAAAAAATGAACCGGCGCGGCAGCAGCGCCGAGATCCGGGAAGTGATCGCCAAACTGAAAGCCGCGATGCCCGACGCGATCCTGCGCAGTTCGTTTATAGTGGGCTTTCCCGGCGAGACCGAGGCAGATTTTGAAGAACTGATGACGTTCGTGGAGGAATTCGCGTTCGACCGCGTAGGCGTGTTTAAGTATTCGCCCGAGGAAGGGACCCGGGCGGCGGCAATGCCGGATCAGATCCCCGACGATGTCAAACAGGATCGTTACGACCGCCTCTACACGCTGGCGCAGCGCATCTCGCTGGAGCGCGGCCGATTACGCGTAGGCACGACTGTTCCGGTGCTCACGGAAGGCGTCAGCGAAGACGGTATATTCTACTTCGGGCGCTCATACGGCGAAGCGCCGGACTCGGACGGCAAGATATATTTTACCTCCGAGGAACCGCTGGCGCAGGGCGATATCGCGGAAGTGGAAATACTGATCGCGGAGGAGTACGACCTTACCGGCCGCGCAGTCGAGCCGCAGCGGATTTGACATTTTCGCCGGTCTGAGTATAATTTTGCTGTATTCCGTACTCGTTTTCAGGGAGGGATCGCTTTGAACTTACCGAATAAGCTTACAGTTGCGCGCATGATACTGGTCTTCTGCTTCGCGGTCTTCGCGTTTCCGTTCGAGTTGTTCCGCGGCAGCGCGTGGGTTGCTCTTGCGATCTATGTGATCGCGTCTTTCACCGATTTTCTGGACGGACACCTCGCCCGTAAGAACAACCAGGTCACGGATTTCGGCAAGTTTCTGGATCCGCTGGCGGACAAACTGCTGGTCAACACCGCGCTCATTTCCCTGATCACCTTCGTATTTTATCGCGGAGACTGGACCTACCACCTGATACTTTGGGCGACGCTCATAAACCTGGCCCGCGAATTCGCAGTCTCCGGCGTAAGAATGATCGCGGCGGGGAAGGGCAAAGTGATCGCTGCCGGCAAAATGGGTAAACTCAAGATGGTCACACAGACCGTGGCGCTGGTAGTGCTGCTGACAGCCCGGGCACTGCCTGCGGGCAACGTTGCCGAGACAGTATACATTGCCGGACTGGTATTTCTGGGCGTCGCTACGGTATTCACGGTGTGGTCCGGACTGGAGTATATTCTGGGCAACCGCAATCTGTACAGTGACATGAAATAATGGACGAAGAGTATTCAATAAGCGAAAATAACCAGCAAACTCCGGAATTTTACGAATATTCCGAGTTTAATGACGAGAGCCGTATACAGGAGCATGAGCAGTATGCGGCGGAGGACGGTTATGTCCCGAAGGAATTTGACGACTACAGTTCCGCGGCATCCGGCAGCACGCTTTCGCGGCACAGCGCGGTCATGCGAAAAAACCGGAACCGGCTCGGCCGGCTGCTCGGGCTGCTGGCGGCAATTGCCGGACCGGCCATAGTTGCGATACTTATTCTTACGACGTCGGTGTTCGTTGACGTGCGCGGATACCGCTCGGAGCCCGAATCTCTCGAGATCCGGCTCAGTCTTTATTCTTCCTCTGAAAACACCGAGTTCAAAGCGGTATTGTCCGACCGCGAGGGCAACTCCGTGGGCGCCGTTACGATCGACCGCAGTGATCCGACGCTGTCGTTTACTGGATTGACGCCGGGTGAACTGTACTACTTTGAAGTATTTGCGGACGGCGAGTCAAAACTGAAACTTAATTATATCCTGCCGGAAGCGGAAAAGAATGAGCCGGACCGCCCCGTGCCGGTGATTACTTTTGCCGGCGAAGAAAACAGCTTCGATACGGTCAGGATCAAGCTTAAAGCCGAGAATATCGAACCCGGCGAGCTGCACGCGGAGGTAGGCGGGCAGACCGCGCGGATAACGGTACTGCCGGATGACGGCATTGCGGTGGTGATCGTTGACGGACTGGAACCGGCTACAGAGTACGAGTATTCTGTCACGGACCCGGAGGGCAACGAACTGTATTCGGGCAGCGTCACGACATCGCCCCGTACTCCGGCCGAGATCACGCCGCAGGATTTCTCGTGTACGCTGACTGACGCTTCCGTCAATTTGACGATAGTGAATCCCGACGGCAACCCGATCACTGCCAAACTGGACAATGTCGATTGTGATTATACCGCGGAGGGCGACACGCTGCGGTTCTCGTTCTCCGGACTTGAAGAGCATTCGTCGCACACGCTGGATATTTACGACTGGGATGGGTCAAGTATATTGTCCTATCCGTTTGAGACCGCCGCGCGTCAGAGTGCGACAGTCAAACTGGACGAAGAGACGGTGACCATTGACAGCGTTTCGTTGGACTTCTCGATCATCAACCCGGACAAAAATCCGATTAAGATCATTGTTGACGAAGAGACCGCGGAAGAAGCGTTCACCGGTTCCGTGTACAGCGCGGATTTCACCGGACTCGCTCCCGAAGAGACACATACGATCGAATTCCGCGACTGGGACGGCATGCTGCTGCTGTCGCATTCGTTCTCGCCGCGGGCCCGGACGCGCGCGACGGTCGAACTGACCGAAGAAACGATCGACGTCGAAAGCGTTTTAATGGTGTTCAGTATCGTCAACCCCGACCGGAACCCGCTCACGGTCAAATATGACGGCGTCACGCTGGAAGAGTCAATTACCGCAGACTCGTACAGTAGACTGTTCACCGACCTGTCGCCCGGCCGGATCTATACTATAACATTCATTGACTGGGACGGCGTTGAGGTATTCTCACATCCGTTCTCGCCGCGGCTGCGGACCACCGCTACGGTGTCGTTTACCGAAGTGCAGGCCGGCTACAACAGTATTTCGCTTAAACTTTCTGTTGACAACCCGGACAACAACATACTTGAACTCCGGGTGAACGGCAACAAGGTCTCGGCGGATCTCTCTTCCGCGACGCCGTCAACGGTGCTCACCGGACTCGACCCGCGGACAACATACAGTATCTCGGTAGTTGACGTGTCCCGCAACACTGTTGCCGCCACACAGACCGCGACTACCGCGACTTCTGTCAACTGGTCGCAGGACAGAGCGGGCAACGCTACCTTTACTTTGACCGACGCATTCGTCAGCGCGTATCCGAACGCGAGACTCACGGTCACCGACAGCCTTGGATATCAGATCCCGCTGGTGGCTTCTACTCAGCCGAACACCGTCGGTGCCCAATCGACCAATCTGGTCTACGCGGATAATTATACGCTCACTCTGACTTCCGGCGGAAATACGATCGAGACGCTTACCGCTAATCTGACCGGCAAAGCGCGCCCGGTCTTCAGCCTGGTCCACAATACTTACGGACCAGCGACGCTGGCTGCTGCCCGGACGAATGAAGACCATTACAGTTACATTGTCTACCCCGGGTTTACTTACGATTTCAAATCGGGTCACATCGACACGGTAAAGGAATCGCAGTATGAGCACCTGTCCGGCAAACTTCGCTGGACGGCGCTGATACTTAAAAACACCTCCGGTAAGGTGGTCAGTATCAATGTTTCCGGCGTCGAAGTAGAGGGAGAAGAGGAACTGAACGTAAAACAGGACCTTGAGATAAGGAAGCTGGACGGTTTCGACGACGATTGGGAGCTTCCGGCCGGCAGGTATACCGCGGCGCTGTATATCGCGGATGGCTATACTGCTGCCGAGATGCAGGAGCTTGTATGGTCTGATGAAAATGCCCAGCAGCTTGTGAACATTTTCACCGTCTCCGGCCGGCAGGTGTCTTCCAATGTAAATGTTACCGTAAGGGATTCTGACCCCATTGGCGACGGCTTCTTCTACGACCGGAGCGATCCGCAGGTCATACGGGGCGAACTGGTCCTTTCACTGTCCTGCTATTATTATCCCGAGAACGGCAAAGAGGGATTCCTGACGGTCGTATCCGCGGCTGATCCGACGACGCACCTGATAGATCCGATCTCGCTGGGGACCACCGATAATTACGGATATGATACCGGCCAGCTATTCTGCCATACAGAAGGTCCTGTATATGTCATTATATACACAGGATCGTTCAGTCCGGAGAACTATCTGGTCGTAAGATACGTAACCGCACCATAGGCCACCACGGCGCAAACTACTCAAGCACACCAAAACACATTTTCTAAAAAGAAAGGAAAATGGAACATGATCACCTTTAAAGAAAAATCACCCAAAACGCAGAAGATCGTCAGCCGGACGATCACTGTATTGCTGCTTCTCCTGGCGGCGGCGTATTTCGTGCTGCTCATCGGCGGCCGCTGGTTTTTCGGGGAAGACAGCCGCTTCTACAGAAGCCTGAATCCGTTCAGTGGCGCGGGGGACTACATCAAATGGATCCGGATCCTCAGCTATGCCTTCTTCTTTATCACGTTAGGCTATGTGATAAGAGTATTCATCAGCTGGATATTGTCGTACATGAAAAGAGGCAAAGCGATCCTCAACCTGCTGAGTTCGTTCATAAAGTATCTATCGGTGCTGATATTCATATTTATGACGTTGAAGGCGTTCAACGTTGACACCGGAACACTGCTGGCCGGCATCGGAATATTGTCCCTGATAGTAGGCCTTGGCGCGCAGCCGCTGATCGAAGACATAATCTCCGGATTGTTCATCGTGTTCGAGAACGTGTTTGACGTGGGAGACATTATAATCGTTGACGGCTTCCGCGGCACGGTGCGCGAGATCGGCATCCGCACGACCCGGTTCGAGGACACCAGCGGCAACTTCAAGATCATGAACAACTCCGACCTCCGGACGGTCATCAACCTCACCGATCACTTGACGCTGGTACCGTGCGTCGTGCAGATCGAGTACGGCGAATCGATCGAACGGGTCGAAGCGGTGGTCAAGGACCATATCCGCGAGATCGGCGCCGCGATCCCGGACATCGTGGAAGGGCCGTTCTACAAAGGCGTGTCGGAGCTGGGATCTTCCGGCGTTTCACTGAAGTTCGTTGCCCGCTGTGAAGAGGCCAACCGCTTCCAGGTAGAGCGCGACATGAACCGTCAGTTCAAGCTGCTGTTTGACGCCCACGACATCAATATTCCGTTCACGCAGGTCGTGCTTCACCAGCCTACGACATTCAGCACCGTCAACGATTCCGACCGCAAAAAATCGCAGGAATTCGTTGACAGCCAGCGCAGTAATAAGGCCGAGGCCGCGGACAACGACTACCGCGGCTGACGGTCTTCCGGCGGACGATTACCGCCGCGCCGGACCGGTACTTGCATTTCGCTGCGGTTTTTGGTATAATATCCTTTAGCGGGCCTGAAAAACGGGTGCCGCGGTGACAACACGGGCGCACGGACGCGGCCCGGGAACAGACAAGCGCAGCTTTTTTTCTGCAGAAAGGAAGATACGAAGAATGTTTGAAAGAATCAGAAAAATAATTGTTGACCAGCTGGGCGTGGACGAAAGTCAGGTTACGATCGATTCGTCGTTTGTGGACGATCTGGGTGCCGACTCTCTCGATATAGTGGAACTTATTATGGCGCTGGAAAGTGAATTCGATATCGAAATTCCCGATGAAGACGCCGAAAAGATCACCACGGTCAATGATGCCGTGCAGTATGTGACCAACAACATCAAATAATTTTTCAAATTTCAGAATATGACCGACTTGCTGCGTTTTCAGGAGCTGACAGGGTACCGCTTTTTAGATGAAGCATTGTTGATGCAGGCGCTGACCCACACGTCTTTTGCGAATGAGCGCTGCATGAACGGACACGGGGACAGCAACCAACGGTTGGAATTTCTCGGAGACTCCGTGCTGAGCACGATAATCAGCAGGTATCTTTACGATGAATTTCCGTCAATGCCCGAAGGTAAGCTGTCCCGTTTTCGTGCGCAATTAGTGTGCGAAAAGTCGCTGGCGGAGATTGCCGGATCGATCGAGCTGGGTTCGTTTATCCGCCTCGGCCGCGGCGAACGTCAGACCGGCGGAGCTCAGAAGCCGTCGCTGCTGGCGGACGGCGTCGAAGCGCTGATCGCCGCGGTCTATCTGGACGCCGGTATTGAGAAAGCGACCGGGTTCGTACTGAAAAACCTCGGTTTTGCAGAAATCATTTCTTCTCAGGCCGCTTCGTTTGGCCATTTTGATCATAAGACCGAGCTTCAGGAATCTTTCCGAACTCCGGACGTTCAGATCGAATACGAGATCCTGAATGTATCCGGCCCCGTCCATGCTCCTGTCTTCGAGGCTGAAGTACGGCTGTTTCGCGACGGCGCACAGCTCTGCTGTGCCGCGGGCAGCGGCAGCAGCAAAAAAGCCGCCGAACAGGACGCCGCGGCGGCAGCGCTGAAGCAATTGAGATCCTGAACTCACTCCTAATTACCGTTGAACCGATATTTCCCGCTATTTCCCGGACTCTACTGCCGGTAGAGTGACAATTTCCCGGGAAATATATTGCCGTTCGGGCGCTTCCGGCGTATCATCGCGACGAAAGGAGTGATTCGAATGAGGATCCGATTGTTCGGCAAGATCATCAAGGTGCCCAAAGCGGTGCCGGTCATAGCGGTTATTCTGGTCATCGGCGGGATCGTTGCCGCCGGTTTTTTTACCGGTCGGGGCAAAAAACTGCCGAATGCGGAACAGCTCACGGCGTCACCCGGGGCGGCGGGAGAGGAACTCCGGCTGAGCGAAGGCGGCAATGCAGCCGTTGACCCCGGCGATACTGCGGACAAAACGTTCCGCACCGGCACGGATACGCCCGTATTGCCCACGCCGGTCCGGCTGGTGATACACATAACCGGCGCGGTACGGCGCGAGGGCGTGTATTGGCTGGAACAGGGGTTTATCGTCCAGGACGCGGTGGAGGCGGCGGGCGGACTGCTGTCCGGCGCGGATACTAAAAGCATCAATCTGGCCATGCGGCTGAACGACGGCATGCATATCCATATCCCGTACGAGTATGACGAGGACAAAAACTGGCTGCCCGACAGCGGACACGCGCTTTCGGCGGACGGCTCTTCCGGCCAGAACGGCGAAACGCGGGTCAACATCAACACCGCCACTCTCAGTGAACTGATGACCCTTAACGGTATAGGCGAGAGCACGGCCGCGGAGATCATCGCGTACCGCGAGGAGCACGGCCGCTTCGAAAAGATCGAAGATATAATGAACGTGCCCGGAATCAAAGAGGCAAAGTTCAATCGCATCAAAAAGAATATTACAGTGTAGCCGGCGGCCGGACCGTATGTGCTGAGCGGGCGCGTTTCACTTGATTTGCCGGGCGTTTTCCCATATAATAACCGCGATACCGCCGCGAAAGATCCGATGCGGATACGTTCGCGCCGGCCCGACTGACATACTGGAGGAAAGACGATTGAAACAAGCAAAAGGCAGAAACAGGCTGCTTTGCGTACTGGCCGGCATTGTGCTGGTTAGTCTGCTTTTTTCAATGACTCTGGCATCGGCCGGCGGTCCTTCCGGCAACGGAGACAGTACGATCATCGTGTCGCTGGGCGATTCATATTCTTCCGGCGAAGGAAATGAAGACTTTTACGGGTATGATCCGTCGTCCGTTTTAAATACTATACAAAGCGAAGACTGGCTGGCACACCGTTCCGAGAAAGCCTGGGCAGGGCTGCTCACGCTTCCGGGGGTCGACGGGAGAATGAGAACGCACCGGTATGTGCCGGGTGAAGAAAACACTAACGGAGTCAACTGGTATTTCGTTGCCGCCTCCGGCGCAACGATTGATAATATAAACACGTCCGCGGACAACGGAAAGCAGAACAGGAACTACTACAGACGCGACGGGACCGAATTGTACTTTGGAACGACCGCGCTGCCCGGGCAGCTGGATGTTTTTTATGATACTCCCGGGCTTGACCGCGAAGAAGTAGATTATGTCACGATCACGATCGGCGGAAACGATGTGGGCTTTTTCAGTATGATGGTCGACGCCGTCAATCCGTTGTCGGGCGAACTGTTCGACAGGATCAACACCGAACTGGACACATTTTACGATGAGGGCGGAACGCGCGATAAATTGTACAATGCGTATCACCGTATTGAAGAGGCGGCGCCCAACGCCACGATCATTGTAGCCGGATATCCGGAACTGTTCAGTTACTCCGGCTCGACGCTGGGCTTTATTTCCCGGAACGAAGCGGATTTTATCAACGGTTCCGTCCGGGAATTCAACAGGCGGATCTGGAAGGTCGTGGTCGAATGCCGGAAAGAAGGCATGAAGATCGAATTTGTGGACGTTGAAGCCGCCTTTAAAGGCCATCAGGCGTATACCAAAGAGCCTTATATTTACAAGATCTATCTGGCGGCGCAGGAACAGGACTGCTGCAGCAATGAAGTAAGCAGGTATTCGCTGCATCCCAACAAATCGGGGCAGAAAAAATACGCGGAAGCGGTCCAGACCCGGATCAACGATCTGGAACGTAAAAAGACACAGACGCGCGATACCTCCGAGGTCAAAAATATCGTGCTCGTGCTGGATAGTTCGGCCGGAACGGAAGAGAATGTGTTGACCGAGATCCGGCAGGCGGCGGGAGCATTTATTGACAGCATGCTGGCCGAAGACGCCGCGATCGGGATCGTTTCGTACAGTACGTATGCCAATATGAAGACCGATTTCAGCCGGAACGCCGATTATCTTAAAAGCGCTGTTGACAGTATTTATGCCGACAGCAGAGCGAATATATACGCGGGGCTGGAACTGGCGGAAGAGATGCTGGACGGCACGGATACATCCGACAAGATCATTGTGCTGGCGGACATCGACCCGGCCGATGAAGGACTGCTCGGAGAGGAATTGCTCGAATACTGCGAAAGCTTGCGGGGAAAAGGCATCACGGTATATACCCTAGGCGGTTGCGAATTGTCCGGGGAGGAACAGTTGACGCGGTTTTTTGATGATACCGCCGACCGGATCAACGGTATCTCCGACCGGCCTGAACCGGCCGTTTCGGCAGAAACCCCTGTTCCGGCAGAGACGACCGAAAAAAAGGCGGCGGTCTGGCCCCGGATCGTTTTTCCGTCTGTCGCCGCCGTTGTGATAGCCGCTACTCTGACGATCATACTAGTTAAAAAACGCAAAGCCGGCAAAAAATAAATATCAGCCGCCTTCGGGCAAATACGGCGCACATGGTGTTTCACTTGCATTTCCGGCGCGTGTGTTGTACAATTATACCGCGCTCATGGGAGCTTTTACAGGAGGATAAAATTCGTGGCGAACACAAAGAAAAAATCAAAAGATAAAAAGAAAAAAAACGCCGGCAAGCAAAGCAACAGCGCTGTAAGGAAAGATAACGGAAAGGCTTCTTCGGGCGAGAAGGGCGTTGTCGTTAAAGAGACCAAAGGCAGCCGTGAGATCCTTGCAGTTATTCTGGCCGCAGTCGGTATTTTCCTGATATTTTCTCTTTTTAATAAAACCGGCAAACTGGGCGAACTGGTCATCGGCTTTCTGGTGGGACTGGTGGGCAAATTCTGCATGATCCTGATGCTGATACTGCTGTTCGTGCTGGCCTGGACGGTACTGCGCGGCACCTCCGGAACGGTATTTTCCGCTAAAAACTGTATATTATTTACGCTGATGCTGCTGCTCCTGGCGGCACTGGTACATACGTTCTCGTTCGGCGTGGAGAAGTATGCCGGACTGAAATTTTTCGACATAATGAAACAGATGTGGAATCAGGGCAAGGGCGGCGGCCTGATCGGCGGTCTGATCAGTTACGGGCTGCAGCTGCTGGTGGCCAAACCCGGTACGCTGATAATCCTGATCCCGGCCACGCTGGTGCTGGCAATGGTACTGTTTTCGTTGTCCATCGTGCGCGCAGGCAAGAAAGTCGCCCACGCGGGAGGCAAGGTGAAAGGCTGGTTTGCCGGCGTTGTCAGCCGTTTCCGTGAATCTGACTCTAAAAATAAAGAAAAACGTAAGAAGACCGCGGAAGAGCGCGCCCGGAAGAAGGAGCTTCAGAAAGAAGATGATGAACGCGGCGCCGGAGAGTCAAAAGACAGTGAAAATGAAAACGGACAAAACGGTGACGATGAAGAGTACCTGGGACCGGACGGCGACGCGATCATACCGGATTATTACGACGGAGACGCAGACGCGGCACGCGGCGTTTCTGATGAACATATAGAATTTGTTACTGCCCGCGGACGCAAGAAGGAACTGTTCCAGGAAGACCTCCGCAAGCAGAAAGAACTGCACAAGGCCGAAGAACGCAAGATCATGTCGCAGGAAGACGACGACGAGGCGATCATCGGTCCGGGCGCGGACGGCTATAGCGGCGGCGCGTATGTTGTCGACGGCGAGGATTACGGTAACGAAGGACGCCGGATCGACGGCAGTTTTGACGATTCTATCACCGAGATCGAAAGCAAAGAGCCGCTGCCGGATGTTGACGGCTCCATTCCCACCAAGATCCCGGACAAAGAAGAGATCCGCGTTGTGACCTGCAACGAGGAGATCGACTACAGCCTGCCGCCGCGCCGGATCCTCAAGAGCGTCGAGACCGACGATTCGGATCTGCAGGAGCAGGAGCGCAACGCCAAACTCACGGCGCGCAAACTGGAGGAAGTCATGCGGAGCTTCGGTATCGAAGCGCGCGTGATCCGCATTTCCATAGGCTCCACGGTGACAATGTTCGAACTGCAGCCCCAGTCCGGCGTCAAAGTCAGCCGGATCAAAAATCTGTCCGATGATATTGCCCTCAATCTGGCCGCGTCCGGCGTACGCATATTGGCCCCGATCCCCGGCAAGGCCGCGATAGGTATCGAAGTGCCCAACGAAGACCGGCGCACCGTGTACCTTAAAGACCTGGTGGAGTCGGAGGCGTTCCAGAGCCACCGCTCCAAACTGGCGTTCTGCCTCGGCGAAGATATTTCCGGAGACCCGATAATCGCGGATATCTCCAAAATGCCGCACGTGCTCATCGCCGGCACTACCGGATCCGGCAAGAGCGTCTGCATCAACTGCATCGTGATGAGCCTGCTGTACCGCTGCACGCCCAACGACGTGCGTCTGATCATGATCGATCCCAAAGTGGTGGAGCTGCAGGTGTACAACAGCATTCCGCACCTGCTGGTGCCCGTTGTCACCGAACCCAAAAAAGCGGCGGCGGCGCTGTCCTGGACGGTGCAGGAAATGGAGAACCGGTACAAATTGTTCGCAAAATACAATCTGCGCGACATCACCGCGTACAATCAGTACGCGCCGGAGCACGGGCTGCCGCGGATGCCGCGCATCGTGATCATTATTGACGAGCTGGCGGATCTGATGATGGTGGTGCGGGATTCCGTGGAGGAAGCGATCAACCGCATCGCTCAGAAAGCGCGCGCCGCGGGCATGCACCTGATCGTGGCTACGCAGCGGCCGTCGGTGGACGTCATCACCGGCCTGATCAAGGCCAATATTCCGTCGCGCATCGCGTTCACCGTGTCTTCGGTGGTGGATTCCAAGACGATCCTGGACTACGGCGGCGCGGAAAAACTGCTGGGCCGCGGCGACATGCTCTACCATCCGGTGGACTTCATGAAGCCGCTCCGGGTGCAGGGCGGTTTCGTGTCCGACGCGGAGATCGAGGAAACAGTGGAGTTCCTGAAAGTCCAGAAAGCGGAAAACGAGCAGGATGAGCAGATCTCCAGCGATATTGACAATACGCGCATGATGGAAAAGCCGGGCCGCGCCGGGCACGGGGACAATCTCCTCGGCGACGGCGATCCGATGCTGGCGGACGCGGTGGATATTGCCATCGAGACTAAACAGATCTCGGCCTCGTTCCTGCAGCGGAAACTCGGGCTGGGATACAGCCGGGCGTCGCGCCTGATCGACCAGATGGAAGAGAAGGGCTTCATAAGCGCCCGCGACGGCAACAACCCGCGCCAGGTCCTGATCAGCCGCAATCCGCTGAGGTGAACATAATATGGATACAGTAAAACCGGCGGTGTCGCCGAAGAATATGTGCATATTTGATGCGCACTGCGACACGCTCACCGAATTAAAAGCGGGGGAGCGTTCGCTGCTGGATGCGCCTGCGCATTTCAACGTTTCCAAACAGTTATCGTACCGGCGTTATCTGCAGGTAACGGATATATGGGTGGACAGCGGCCGGCACGATGTAGACGCCCGGGTAAATAAGAATATCGATGAATTTTACCGGCAGCTGAAGCTGCTGAACACAGTCGGCGCGCAGGCCGCGGAACCGTTCGAAGTCGCGCAGATCACCGACCGGTGCGGGCTGGACGCGTATTTTGACGTTGACGGCGGCAGGGGCAAAAAGCGGCAGGCTGCATTGTTGCTGGCAATAGAAGGCGGCGAGTGTATTGACGCCGATTCCCGCGGTCCCGGTGCGGACGAAGGGCAATACCGGTTCGACCGGCTGCACGAACTCTTTGACCGCGGCGTGCGGCTGCTCACCATGACCTGGAACACGCCCAACGCCATGTGCGACACGCATCTGAACGCGCGCGAACCGGCCGGGCTCACGCCGTTCGGCCGCGCCGCGGTAGCGGAACTGAACCGGCTTGGGATAATGATCGACCTGTCTCACATATCCGATCAGGGCTTCTGGGACGTGCTGGAGCTTACCCGCAGGCCGGTGGTGGCGTCTCACTCCGACGCGCGGGCGGTATGTGCGGTCAGCCGCAACCTGACCGACGATATGTTCCGGGCGCTCATAAAAAACGGAGGTGTGACCGGCATAAACTTCTGCACGAGCTTTCTGGGCGGCAGCAAAGATATTGACCGGATCATCGAACATATCGAGCATTTCGCGGGACTGGGCGGCGTTGACCACATCGGCCTCGGCTCCGATTTTGACGGAATAGAAGAGCTGCCGGGCGGCATTGACGGCGCGGAAAGTATGTATAAAATAATTGACCGGCTGCTCAGAATGGGTTATACTGAGGGGCAGGCGAGGGGGATCGCGGCGGACAACTTCCGGCGCGTGTTCCGCGAGGTACTGCCGGCCGGCAGCGAGCCCGGCACAGCAGAAAAAGGTGTAACGAAATGAAAAAGCAGAATAAAAAGAAAAGCCGCGGCAATACAGTATTGAAAGTATTCGGCAGGATCGGCATAAGCCTCCTGACGCTGATACTGGTGCTGGTCATCGGCATAATCGGAATGCTCTTAGTGTTATATTACGGCCCGTCGCCCTCCGCGCGCGACCGTTTCGTTCTCACCGTTAAAGAGACCAGCGCCGGCGGGTTTCTGGCCGACTGGTTCCTGCCTAAGAGCACCATTGACGCCATCCTTGCGGCCAACACCGTAGAGGAGACCGATGAAGTAACCAATACGTCGCTGATCAACATCCCCGGCAGCCACACCGAAAAAGGCAATGACGATCCGTCAGATCCTGCCGCGACGCACGATCCGAACGGACCGGATACGCCCGTTGACCCCGATTACGACATCAACAAGATCGAACTCATCGACCTGCACGGCAAGACCTACCGCGGCAAACTGCTGATCGTGTACAATCCCAAACGCGTGTACATCGGCACCCCCGACGCGTACGGCGAGGATAAAAAAGGCGTCAGCACCATCGATATGGTCCGGAACAACAACGCGCTGTACGGCGTCAACGGCGGCGGCTTCTTCGACACCGGCAGCGGCAACGGCGGCGTGCCCACCGGCCGCGACAATTCGGACGGCATCGTTATTTCCAAAGGAAAAATGATGTGGGGCAATAAAAATCAGACGTATGAGATCATCGGCATCAACCGGGACGGCATCCTGGTGCTGGGCAAGATGACCGGCAAGCAGGCGCTGGACAGCGGCATCGTGGAAGCGTTCAATTTCGGGCCGTATCTTATTGTCAACGGCGAGCCCTGCGCGGTGAACGGCTACACCGAAAGCAGTCTGAACCCCCGCACCGCCATCGGACAGCGTGCCGACGGAGCGATTCTGATCGTGACCATTGACGGCCGCCAGCCCACCAGCGTAGGCGCGTCGTACGAAGACCTGATCGAGATAATGATGAATTACGGCGCGGTCAACGCCGCCAACCTCGACGGCGGTTCGTCCACCTACATGGTTCAGAACGAAGAAAACGCCAACAATCCGAAGATAATCACGCAGACCGCGTCGCTTTACGGACCGCGGCGGATGGCAACGTCCGTGCTGGTCGCCCGCGTGGAAGACGTAGACAGGGAGGGCTGATATGGCCGCACGCAGCAATACAAAGCAGACGGCGCGGAATACGCCCAAAAAGAAGAAGCGCAGCAAGTTTCGCACCGGGCTGCTGGTAGCGGTGCTGGTGGCGTTCATTGCCATCCTGATCGGGCTGATCTGGTTTTTTAACTGGTTGTCCGACTACGAAGCCAGCGAACGGCACCACGTAGCCGAACAGACGCTGGCAATGTGCGCGGCGGGCGATTTCGAGACGATCGCGTCCAAGACCGACGTGGTAATGTCCGGCCTCGAGTCGCAGGCGGTATATGCCGAGGAGATCGGCAACCGCATGCGCGGCAAACAGCTTACCTACACCAAAGCGTTTTCATACGACCGCTTCGAGCATCCCGCATACAACATCTACGCCGACGGCGAATACGTGTGCAAGCTGTTCCTCAAAAAGGCGGGCAAGTCCAAATACAAGTTCGATACCTACGCGCTGGATTATTTCACGGCGTTCGATTTCGGCGTGGGCAAAGTAGCTTTCCTGCTGCCGAACTATTACGAAGTATACTGCAACGGCAAACTGCTCGATGATATTTACGCGGTCAAGACCGGTCTGAACCCCGGCCTGATGAAATACGCGTTCACGGACAGCGAGGCACCGTCGCTGACGCGTTACGAGATCACCGGATTGACCTCACGCTGCGATATCGTGGCGAAGGATCCGTACGGCGGCAGCGTGACGCTGGTCGAGCACGAGGGCGTGTATGAAGCGGAATTCGAATCGCTGCGGTTCAGTGTGCCGGAGGGCGTCATTGTCAGCGTCGGCGGCATCCGGCTGGGGGACAAGTACGTGGTCGCCGCGGAAGAAAACGGCGGCTCCGAAACGGCCGACATGGCATCTTACGCGCCGCTGCTGTATACGAATGAGCGGGTCAACGGGTTCGTGAACTACCGTGTGGACTATATCAGCCCCGGCACAGACTTTATAGCAGTGGACAACAGCGGCCGCGAAGTCAAACTCACCCTGGGCTCCGACGGCGTGTACCGCGCCGGGATCAACGAGTATACAGTCGTTGTCCCCGACGGCCTCGAGGTCAAAGTCGGCGACACCGTGATCTCCGGTGCCTCGGTCTGGCGCACGAAAACGGGCGGCGAGGTCGAGGAGCTGAAGACTATATTGACCCAGTACCTGCCTGAACGGCCCACGATGGCCGAATACCGTTTCTCGGTGCTGGGCGGCGAAGAGGTGCCCGCGGTGGTCGTCAAAAATGTGATCGGCGACTTGCTGACGCTCACACCGGACGAGGGCGGCGTGTATACGTTCAGTTTCGTCGTTGACCACGATGTGCCCGAATACACGGAAAAAGCGGTCAGTTTCACCAAAAAGTACGCGGAATACATCACCAACGACATGGATCACGATTCATTCATGAAACTGATCCTGTACGATCAGCCCATGTATGCCGAACTGGATCCCAACCCGTTCTATTTCTACACCGGCCACAAAAAGCACTGGTTCGAGAACGAGACCTGGCAGGATCTGCGGGTATATTCCGACAAATGCTTCTCGTGCGAGGTCAAATTCGATTACTACATCGGCCAGATCAAGACGGACAAGGACTTCGTAAAAATGCTGCCGCTGGACATAAGGTTTTGGATCGTGGAGTACAACGGCAAATGGTACCTGGCGGACTGGCAGCTGATGTAAACATATTTCAACTGGCAAAGGGCAAATGGCAAGGGGTAAATCGGAAATGGCCTCTTGCCTTTGTGTTTTGTTGGTGCTACAATATGTAGCGTGGTTTGCAAATCGACCACAACATACAGTTTTATTCTATCGGAAAGGAGGAAATGAGTTAATGGAGAAACGCAATAATTTTGCAGTGCTGATCGACGCCGACAATGTCTCGCCGGAGCGTTTTGAACGCATCTTCGGCGAGCTTTCTTTATGGGGCAACGCCACGTACCGGCGGATCTACGGCAACTGGGCCGACTACAACCGCAGCGCTCTGAAAGAAAAACTGGTGGAGTATGCGCTCACACCGGTACAACAGTTCAACTACATCAAAGGCAAGAACGCTACGGACATCGCGCTGGTGGTAGACGCGATGGACATCTTGTATACCGGGACCGTTGACGGCTTCTGCATCGTGACCAACGACAGCGATTTCACCCGCCTGGCGCTGCGCCTCAGAGAGAGCGGGATGATCGTGATCGGGATGGGCGATGATGTTGCCGCCTCATCTTTCCGCGCCGCGTGCAACGATTTCGTGGTGCTGAGAGAATCGCGCCGGATCGCCGAAGAGATCACCGAGCAGAAGCGGATCCGATTGACCGCGCGCCGTTCCGCCGCGACCCGTTCGGGCAGCGAGATGCGGTATCCTGCGGACAAAGGCGGCAAGCCGGCCGGGGATAAGAGCGACGTTGACAACGCCGCACGTGCCGACGCGGACAATACCGCTGCCGCTGATGTTGCCGCCGCGCCTGCCGGAGAACCCGAGAAAGCGCCCGAGCCGCGCAAAGTCCTGAGCGACCGCGACCTCCGCACCAGCATCAAGGAATTCCTGTTCGAGAACACGGAAGATGACGGCTGGTATTCGGCGAGCACGCTGCTGAACCGGCTGAAGGACAAGTATCCGGATCTGGACATCAAAGACTATGCGGACCTGCCGCTGTTTGCGGGCAAGCGCAAGATCTGGACCACGTACTTCCTGTCGCTGGGCTTCTGCGAGAATATGCAGAAGGGGCCGAGCAACTACCTGCTGCGCCTGAAGGCGGACGAACGCCGGAAGCTAGCAGAGGAGAAGGCTGCTGCGCCCGCACCCGAGAAGCCCGCCGCAAAAGCGCCGGAAAAGGCCGCTGTGCCCGCGCCGGAGAAGGCTGCCGAGAAGCTTGCAGAACCGGAGAAAGCTGCCGAAAAAGCTGCCGAGCCGGAAAAGCCGGCGGCAACCGATAAGCCCGCCACCTCCGGCCGCAGACGCGGACACCGGGGCGGTGCGGCGCACAAAAGCGCCGCGGCGAAAGCTGAGGCTGCAGTAAAAGCTGAGGCTGCGTCGAAAGCTGATACTTCTGCGAAAGCCGAAGCAGTTGCGCCCGCAAAAACAGAGGCAGTTGCTCCCGCGAAAGCGGAGACGCCTGCCCCGGCAAAAGCAGCAACGGCAGCCCCTGTGAAAGCAGAGACGCCGAAGCCGGCAAAAGCAGCAACGTCCAAGAAGGCGAAAACGCCGGAAAAGGCTGCTGTGCCTGAAAAAGCCGCTGAAAAAGCGGCGGAAAGTGCCACGGATAAACCTGCTAAGAAACGAGTCGGAAGACCTCCTAAAAAGCAGACCGAAAAGCAGGCTGAAAAACCTGCAGAAAAAACGGCAGAGCCCAAGCCGGAGACGGTATCGGACAAACCTGCCGAAAAAAAGACTTCGCGCCGCGGGAGACCGCGTAAAAATGCCAGCGAAAAAGCTTCGGCGGATTGACATCCCCGAAGCCTGAACGGGCGGCAGCAGGGCTTATGCGCTTGCTGCCGTCTGCTTTTTATTAATTAATCTATTTATGTCCTTTACCCCATATACAACTATTATATAAATTGCAAGAATAATTGCACCCCGTATTTCGAGAATGACTTAAATTACAACCGGCTGTGCCTTTATAATCTCCATACTTGTTATTGTCTCTTTTTTTATTAGCTGCTTTATTTCCTAAATAAGTACCGGCTAACGACCCAAGAAATGATGAATTAAAGCTTCCGGTATTCTCTCGTATGACGACACTATTTGATTCTTCTTCTATTTGAGATAATTTAGCTTCAACTTCGGCTTCTACCATAGCCCTGTATTCCGATACTATGTCAGAAATAGATCGATCACGGTTATTGTTTAATGCAGTTATAATATAAGTAAGACCTTCGTTACTGCACATATTGCAGTTATGACTGGAATAGCCAAAGTACTTAACTCCAATATTATCAGGAATATTGTATGTCTGACATATCTTTTCTTTTATTAAATGATAAGATGATATGATCTCATGAATTCGATTTTTTAAAATATTAGCAGGTGTTTTCCTGTAAATATCATTTATGAGATCATGATAAATAAAAGAGATCTTAGGAAAAGCTTTCTCGACGAGTTCAATATTATAATTATGACTTCCGGAAGTAATGAGATCCTTCAGTTGCGTATAATCATTAGATTGGACAGGTCCAAAGGCATTTTTCAAAAAACCGACTTGATAAAACAAACGATCATAAAGGATCATCTCTTGGTTGATGTCAGGCATCCAGGTACAAATAAGACTATACACCTGCGCAATTTGAATCATTCTAAACATACTCTTAGACGCATTATTGATTGAATGCTCATCAATTTCGATACTTGTCGGCCAAATTGTTGTTTTACCGGCAATAATTGATTCGTAAAAAACGCGATCACTATAATTAGAAATGTGATCGTATATTATAAAGTTATCTTCCGTTGAACAGCTAAAACAAACGTTTTCTTTGTTTGAATAACACGGTGCATTCATTAACACGTGGTTTGCGTATTCTCTTACTATTCGTGTGCTTAACTCTTCAACTTGTTTTTTATTATTAGAAAAAACAGAGAAAACAGGTATATATCTACCGGGCAGCTGCTTGTCGTCATAATATCTAACAGCGATCGATCCATCATTATTTAGTATTTGATATTTTGTGTATACCCCCACATCAAATGTTAAATTAGCGTGTACAACAATATAAGGGTATTCAAATTTGTCCTGTCCCATGTTATTAATGCATGTATCTAAATTATCATTTGTTACTAATGTTACAGAGTGATCTCCCCCTATTTTATTTTTTAAATCGTCGGATATGGCTTTGTTTACGCCCATTAGATCACGCCAATCGTTAATATAATATGAAAAAATATCACGTAACGCCTTCATTTCATATTCAAAGGGCTCGGCTTTTGTTACTTTTATTCCGGCTTTTTTAAAAATGCTAAATAGTTCATCACCCGGATTTTTGTTTTCGTTATTTATTCTTTCCTCTGAACTCTCAAAAAACTGAGCAGGGCAGCCACAATTTGGACAATTTACCGCTCTTCTTGATATTTCTTTTCCACAATCCGGACATTTGATTAACTCCATAATAATACCTCGCTGCTTCAGATTAACTGGTAGTAAACCAATTATAAAAATCAAATTCTAAGTTGGATGTTTTTACATATTGTGATATATCTCCTTGAATCGATAAATATTCATCTAATGTGTCTATTTTAGTCCATGACGTATATCTTTTACCGTTTAATGCAGATAGTCGTTTTATTATAATACTATCTAAGGGACAATCACATTCCGATAAATTAATGTGTATCGTAAAATCACCGTCTTTAATTAATGAGATCACATATAAATACTTGATAGACATATTAACTAATTTTTGGATCGAACCAATCTTAGCACAATGAATATTTAATTTGATCATCTCATCAATTAAGATCTTACTGGAAAGACTGCTAAAATGATTATCAATTAAACAATTAAGTGTGTTCTTATAATAGTCAACATTACCTGAGTAATTACTATCCCAAAAACGAGACCCGGTTAAAACATCTCGGTTTGCTCTGCTTGTTACAGTCTTGATAACATCGTATCTGTTATTACTTAAGATTGCTTTGTGAATCCCCGGAATTGTGCTTTCTAAGCAGAAGTCAATAGATTCTTTTAGCAGCGGTTTGTTCATTGTTGATCTCCAATTGTAAGATAGAGCAAGCCCTTTTAATAAGTAGTATTATACATAATATTAAATTTATCTTCAAGCAAAGCCAGAAGGGGGATATAGAAACAAGTGCGATTCCGATATTCTTACCGTGCCGGCAAAGTGTGAAGCACCCGTTTTTTTGCCGGCTTCGTTACATCGCGAGCATCTGCGCGAATTCCTCTCCCGTTAGAACTTTTATATTTTTCAGCAACGCCTGCGAAAGCACTTTAGTATCGGGCTCTTTGCCCACGACAAGGCAGTACGTATCGGTTTCGACCGTTTTTGACACGACCGCGCCGATTAGTTCCAGTATGCTGGCCATCGTGCTCGCGGACATGCCGTTGACGATCCCGGTGAAGGCCACCTTTTTGCCGGTGAAACAGTTGGCCGTAGAGGGAGAAGACGCTTCTGTCTTGTTTTCTTCCGCTTCAACAACAACTTCTTCTTTCACTTCTTCTTTTGCTTCTTCTTTCGGCTTCTTATCATTGAAAGAGAGTTCCTTCAGGAGATCAGTAAACGCCGCGGTCCTGACGACTTCTTTGTACCAGGCGTAGATATTGTCGTTCAGCGCTTTTGAGATCCCCTCGATGCTGTGGAAGTCAAACCCGTCATTGACCGCCTGTGTGAATCTGTCCCAGGATCCGTAGAAGTACTCGTCGATCGACCGTGCCGGACCTGCGCTCATCCGCTCAATTCCCATACCGTAGAGCAGCCTTCCGAGGGTGGTCTTGCGGGCGTCCTCGACACCGTGGATGATCTTTCCGCAGGTGCCTTCGCCGAAGCCGGAGATCGTCAGCATGCGCTCTTTTTTCTCGCGGAGGTGAAAGATATCCGCATAGCTGCGGATGAGATCGTAGGCCATCAGATCCTCGATTCGTGCCGCGGTGAGCGCTTCGATGTTCAGACCGTCTTTTTCGCAGAGCCGGGCTATTTTTTGAGAGTTTCTGGCGATGCACTCGAGGTTCGGGCAATACAGATTTCTTGTACCCGCGGCCGATTTTCTTACCTCGAGGCGCCTTCCGCAGCAGGAGCACCGGTCCGGCAGCATATACGTTCCGCTCTGGGTAAGGTTTTCCGCGACCTGCGGGATGATCATATTGGCTTTGTAGACCTTTATCTTGTCGCCAATGCCGAACTTGAACTTCTCGAAATTGCCCAGCGAGTGCATATCGGCCCGCTGCACGGTGCCGCCGTCAATGATCACCGGATCGAATTCGGCGATGATCGCGACCAGGCCGGTACGGGTCGTTGCCAGCGTTGCCCCGCGGAAAACGGTCTCGTAAAGATTGTCGGTCCATTTGAGCGCAAGCATGCGGTTTTCGTGGTGGGACGTGGCACCCAGGCTTTTCCCGAAGGCAACGTCGTTATACTCGGCAATGATCCCGTCGACGGGATAGACATACGTTTCGGGGTCAAAGGCATTAATTGCCGAAAGCAGTTTCTTTCCGTCCCAGGTCGCCTTAGTTTGTTCAAACTGGACAACATTGAAGCCCTGGCGAATGAGGAATTCCAGCTGCTGGACTTTTGTTTTTCGGTTGTCGTCGGGCATGATCAATTCAAACGCGATAAAGTCGATGCGTTGAAGCGTATTCACATCGGGCTCCAGCGCTCTGACTGCGCCCGCGGCAATATTTCTCGGATGACCTCTGTCTGCGCCGGGGGAGACCGCGTTGAAATCCGCCCAGGACATGACGCCCTCGCCGCGCACTTCGAAAGGCTGCCGGCATTCAACGGTCTGGGGAACGTTTCTCAGATGGGCAACGGTGCGGGTGACGTCCTCGCCGATAATACCGTTGTCGCCGCGGGTGATGGCTTTCTCAAATTTGCCCTCATTATAGCGCAGAACAAGGGTAAGACCGTCCAGCTTCCAGGAAAGCAGCGTATCCGATATCTGAGCGAAGGCGACAACGTCTTCAGGGTCTTTCGTTTTTTTGGCGGAAAGCATCGGCTTTGTATGTTTGACTTTCTCCAGTCCGTTTTTTACCGAGCCTCCGGTCCGGGATGTAGGGGAAGTGGAGAAAACGATGCCCGTCAGCTTTTCAAGTTCGCTGAGTTCGGCAAAGAGCTCATCGTACTCGCGGTCGGACAACGTCGGGGCGTCATCGCCGAAATACTCTTCATTCGCCTTGTTGATGAGTGTTATCAGTTCCTTCATTCTTTGAACGTTGTTTTTTCCTTCCATTGCCGCGCTCCTTTCTTTGTTAGTGCCGCTGCCGGATCATCAGTTTGCCAGTTCCCTCAGATCGTGTTTGGCGACAAACTGTTTGAACCAATCGTCCACGATTTTTTTAACGTTCGACCGACTGTAATCGACCCTTCCGTTGACCGACCAGACACACAGTTTGCCCAGTTCCCTGGTCTTGTGGGCCGTATTGTCCGCGTGCATCTTAAATATTTCACCGCATATTTTGATCTTATCTTCACCCATGAGATGGGCCTCAGCCGCGTTGTCTATCACCAGCAGCGGCACAACATCTTTTTTCTTCGATTTGAAATGTTCGTCAGTGTACATATTTCGGAACATCGGATCGTAATAATCGGCTCTGGTCCAGTTGGAATATGTTGAATTCACACTGTGAAACGGAATAGTGACACCGATGACATGGATCGTGCCTTCCCGGAACGGATCGGTCGGCCGTGTCAACCGGGTAAAATTCAGATACACCGAGATCAGGTCCGTATCCGCCAGAATGCCGGCGTACTGTTGTTTCCGGAGCGTTTCGGATTCGAAACGCTCCAGCTTCATCTGTTCGATCATCCGGGTCATTTTCTCCAGGTCATTTTCGTCAAGATCCCTGATAAGTGTATTCATTTTTTTCTCGAAATCTGCTTTTTTCATTTAGATCTCCTGTCAGCTATTGTCTGCAAATCTTGCAACTTTTCCCCAGGGCGGCTCCGCATCGCTGCTGCTGAGCAGCCAGAGGACCGGAGTGCCGAGCGCCGCGGCCTCTTCCGGAAAAATACTGTATCCGTCGGTGATTATCACGATGCTGGCGATCTCCATCTCGTCCTGCAGTTCTTCCAGCATCCGGAAAATGATCTTAAAGGACGTTCCGCCGCCGCCGACGGGCTTTATTGCCAATACGTCATCAATGCTTTCAAAGCGCTCCGGCTTTGTGATTTGGTTGTCGAAAAAGCTCAGCCAGCCGGTCAGATGGCCTTCAAACTGTTCGATCGCCCCGCAGAGCTCGCTGAACGCCGCCGTTACCTGCGTATCGTTTAACGAGCCGGAGGTGTCAATGCAGAACCAGATGTTCTTCGGATCCTCGTCCTTTTCGTTAAAATCGGGTAGCAGGAAGGCGCTGTCCTGCATTCTCCGGTCGGGCGGCTCGAATGAATAATCCGTAATTTCTTCCTGAACGAAATTCTGCAGCACTTCTCTCCAGTCGGTTTTCGGCTTCGTGAGCTCCGTGAGCAGTCTTTCCGCAAAAAGCGGGATGTTTCCGCGGCCGGCGTTTCCTTTTCTGGCCGCGATATGAGCGGCGATCTCGGTTGCGTCTATTATTCTTTGGAGCCGGACCTGTTCCGCTTCGTTTTCCGAGTCATTGCCGGAGTCAACGCCGCCGGATGAATAATCCCAGTAAGTATGGTCGTCAAAGCCGGCCCCGCCGTTCTGATCCGCATTTGCTTCAGCCTTACTTTCCGATTCGTCGAGGAGCATTTTATATACTTCTTCGGCGGAATAGAGATAACCTTCCTCTCCCGTTGGCGTCGTGTGGATACCGGGGCCGTATTTTTGCAGGGTGATCGCATCCGGATCGAAGTTTGACGAATAAAGAATGTTGGAGTTTACGACAATATCGCACGCTTTGTTGAACCGGTCAAAATCATAGTCCGCTTTTGTCCGGGAGCAATGGTTGAGGGCAATGTGCAGTACCTCATGCATCAGTACGAATTCCAGTTCCTTGTCTGACAGTTCTTCCAAAAAATCCGGACATATCACGATCCTCTCGCCGTCGGTGTAGGCGGTCTCGCACATCGGGTCAACAGAGAACCGCACGTGGAAAAGCAATACGGCGTAGAAGGACCGGTCCTTCATGAGCGAAAGCCGCGCCTTTTGAAGTCTTTTTATTATCCTTACGGTTTCTTCACTGTACATTGCCGTTCCTCAGAGTGGCCCTGTTCATCGAAAACTCGGCGTATTCCGGCACCGTTCTTAAGAAGGATACGTAGTTTTTGGCTATATCAGAGTAATTTTGGATGAGGAGCTCGCCAAAATCCGCCGGCAGGCGTTTGGCGTAGGAAAGGGAATTTCCGATAGCGACCGCATCGTATTTGTGCTCCGACGCGTATGTCGTCATGGATGAGACCACCGCGTACAGCACATCCGGGTCTTTGGGCACTTCTGTCTCTCTTCCGTCGAAGATCTTATCGATATCGGGCATTTCGCCAAAAGACCGGCACCAGAATTTAAACTCCGTCGCGTAGCCGACGCCGATCAGGCCCGAGATCAAAGGGCATACCTTTTCAACGTCCTCGCTGACCGTGTTCAGAATATTGCTCACCATTTCCCAGGAACGCGGTGTGGGGAAGGCCAGGTCATCGCGGGTGGCGTCGAAACCGAACAATCTGTCGCGCCGGAATGAGAGATAGCCGAGTACCTTCCGGTTTATTCCGGCGCCGATCGCCCACTTTTTCCAGGACTCGAAACTGCCGTTGACTTCAATATGCAGGAGACGGTTGGCGAGCGCCTTCGGCATCTTTACGGAGACGGACTTGTCGGTTATTCGGTTGCCTGCCGCGATGACGATGCAGTTGTCCGGGAGCTTGTGCTCGCCGACGACCCGGTCCAGAGTGATCTGGTAGGCCGCCGCCTGTACCGACTGGGGCGCCGCGGAGATCTCGTCCAGGAACAGTATGTTGACAACGTCATCGCTCTCGTCCATCTGAAAGATCTTCGGCTTCAGCCAGACCGCGAGGGTCTTGTCGTCGTTGGCCACCGGGATGCCCCGCAGATCGATGGGATTGAAAAGGAGCAGTCTTACATCGGTCACGTTAACTTTTTTGCCGGTCGCGATCTCTATTTCCCGCGCGATCTGCCTTACGCCCTGGGACTTTCCCACGCCGGGAGCGCCCCACAGCATGACGGAAGGGAGGACCTTGGGCGAGAGCCCGTTTTCGATCACGCGGATGTAGGATCCGGCAAGCAGATCAACAAATTCATTAACAGACATTACGGGCATATTCGCGAGTGTTTCAATTTGTTCCATCAAACTACCCCCAGTTCTTCATTAAGGCTGTCCAGCTCGCTGCTGAGGCTGGATATTTCTTTCATATACCCGCCCTCTTCGTTGGCGAGTTCCTTTTCGAGGAAGACCAGACGGGATTCCAAAGTTGAAAGTCTGTCTTCGTACTCCGCCCGGAGTTCGCAGAGCCGGTCAAGGAAATTGTTCAGTCTCTTGGTGATACCCGCGGAGGATTCGATCTCGAGATAGTAGGTATTGTTCCCGGCGATCTGAACGTAGTGCTTTTCTTTCAGCCTTTTAACGGTCTCATCCGGCTCTGAGGCCAGGGCCGGTTTGATCTCCGCGGCCAGCATATTCGGGGGGACAAAGATATCAAAGCCCAGATAGTTGAGAATGAATACCTTGACCGAGCTGTACCGGTTGTCGATGACCGCGGTATAGATTCGGTCTCGGATCTCTTTCTGCTGTATGTAGGTCAGTGCTTCATATCCGCCGCGGTTCGCTTCGTATACCGCGATATCCTTTTTACAGTTTTTGATCCGGGTCTTCCAGTCGGAGATTTTTGCGGGGATAGAAAGCATTTCAAGCCGTTTTTTCTCCCTTTCCGCGCAATAGTCGTTGTGCAGGATTCGGAACTTGTTGAGTTCGTTGCTGACTTCCACGCGGCGCTTGATCTTGGGATTGCCCACCGCCAGCGCTTTAACTTCGGCATAGTTGAGGACCGCGTCGTCAATATCCGTACCGTCTCGCATTGTCGCCTGACCGGACATTATCTGGCTGATAAAGCGCTGCTTCATCTCGAGCAGCTGCCAGGAATAGGCGTCAAAGCTGGCTTTTGTGATGTAGCGGAATATCCGGACTTTCTCGTTTTCGTTGCCCTGACGGAGTATCCGGCCTTCTCTCTGGATCATGTCCGACGGCCTCCAGGGTACGTCGAGGTGGTGGATGGCGATCAATTTGTTTTGAACGTTCATTCCGTGACCCATCTTGGCGGTGGAGCCCACGAGTACTGCCAGTTCGCCCCGGTTCATTGCGTCAAACATGGCTTTGCGCTCGCTGTCGGTCGAGTAATCGTGTACGAACGCGACCTCATTTGACGGCATGCCCATGGCGACCAGCAGCTTTTTCAGTTCGTCGTACAGATTAAAACCGGCCTTGGGCGTGGAAATGTCGCAGAACACGAGCTGAGTGCTCTTCCGGCCGCGGGTCTCGTTGTAGACCTCTACGACTTTTTCCGCGCAGCGGACCACTTTTGATTCCGGGTCCATTCCGAAAGCCATATCGATGAGCCGCATGTCCAGCGCCGCTTTTCTGCCGTCGGAAGTGACTTTAAGCATGTTGTCTTCCTTGATCGTCACCCGCTTCTGGCGGATATCGTCGGCGCGGCCGGATATCTCCCGGAGGTAGTCCCGGAACGCTTCGGTACCGGGGATCATTTCGTCGGTGTAGCCCTCGATCTCCGGAATGCCGATGCCTTTGTCCACCCGGTGAAAATCGATTATTGACGACAATGTCGCGGTAAGCTCGGGTATGTTGCAGAACCGTCCGAACCGTGTGACGAGATTGTAACTGTTGGTGTCAATATCGATTTCAAAATCGGACACTTTTTCGGCATACATGCCCGCCCAGGCGTCAAAGGTGGTGATTCCCTGGAATTCCAGTTCGCCTTCCTGAAGGTATTTCTGCATTGCGAAAATATCAGAAAGCGAGTTGGTCACCGGCGTGCCCGTGGCGAATACCACGCGGCCGCCGTCGTTCATTCTCTGCACGCAGTGGACCTTGTCCATCATGCTGGTTCCGTGTTTTGCCGCGGAATTGGCGATGCCTCTTACGCGGCTGATCCGGGTATCGAGTTCAATGTTTTTGTAGTTGTGCGCCTCGTCCAGGAACAGCGTATTTATGCCGAGGTCGTCAAATGAGATATCCTTGGGTTTTACTTTCTTGTAATCCTTCTGTATCTTGTCGATGGAATCCTGAATTTCCACGATCCGCTTTTCGAGCCGGCCTTTGCTGACGTATGAATTCATCGCTTTTGTAAGCGTGTCGATTCTTTCCTTGTACAGTTTCTCGTAGAATTTATCGGAGAGCGCGAGCATGTCGAAGCAGCTGTAAGTCATGAGGATGGCGTCATGATCTTCGTTCATGATCTTAAATAAAGTCTCGCTTCTGTTCTTCGGATCGAAATTCTTGTTCGTGACGACAAGCAGCTCCGCCTGCGGGTACATATGCCGGAATATCCGCTCCCACTGGGCAATTATATTGTTAGGAATTACATAGAGATTCTTTTTCGACTTTCCGAGCCGCCGCAGTTCCATGCCCGCGGCGATCATCGTATAGGTCTTGCCCGCGCCGACATCATGGGCAAGGAGCGTATTCGGCGACATGATTATACGTTCGACGGCGTTTTTCTGGTAGTCGTAAAGCTGAATATCCGGGCTGAGCCCCGGCAGTTTAAGGAATGAACCGTCAAAAACCCGGACCCGGTTGTTCCCGTACCGGCGGCAATACTGCGACTGCAGCCTCTTTTTGCGCGTTTCATCCGACCAGACCCACTTTTGAAAAGTCTCGATCATGTATTTCTGCTTTTCGAGCAGCTTCAGTGTTTCGTCCTGGTCAAGGATCCGGACTTTGCATTCTATGTCGTGCGGGTCTTTCGGTTTGGTGGCGGTCAGCGTCTTCATATTGAGGGTGTTCTCAAGGATATGAAGCATGTTCATATAGTCGGTACCGTAAGTGCGGGTATTGACTTCTTTGAACATATCGCGGTATGAACTTTTCTGAAGCCTTGCCTTTTCGGGCACCTCCCAGGTGCCGGTGAATTCGTTGTGCCTTACCGCGTACTTCGGGTCGCTGCAGTGGCCGTAGTATTCTTTGGCTTCGCGGGTGTTGATATTGCCGCCGAACGCCATATACGCGATGAAATCGTCAATGACATCCGTCGGCACCCACGGCGAACCCAGCGTGATATATATGTCCTCCACCGGAATGTCCGGCTGGACAATGCTCTCCAGTGCGTCCACGTTCGCCTGAAAATAGCCGTTGTATTTTTTGTTCTCTTCCTTTGCGACCTTCAGTTTGTGGTTGAGGTTGCCGGAAAGGTATTCATTGGCGGTTTCCCAGCCTTTGTAAAAAACTTCGTTCCAGTGGAGGGGGTTCTGATAGATCGAACCGCGAAGCTCCGAGATGACGGCTTCCATTGTGTTTCCGGAGACCTGGGAGATGAACTCGATGTCGACCATGCCCAGCATTTCGAGAGACATGATGAGGCCGTCGCCGATGGATTCGCACTTTATTTCGACCCGCTCGTCGCCTTCAAAGCTGTTGACGAAATCGACGGGCAGGTCCATTCGGGTGACGCTTTCGATGTGTTCAAGGCGCCGCTTTTCTCTGCGGGCCTCGGCTCTTCTGGCCGCAGCTTCCCGTCTTTTTATCTCTTTTTCGAGGGCAATACGCCGCTTTTCAGCCTCTTCCTCCAGTTTCTTGCGCTTCGCTCTTTCGCGCATATCCTGACCGGCCACGCGCAGCGTCTCCAGCGCGACGTCAAGATCTTCTACCGTCAGTGAGTCGCTGATCTCCTTGACGCTTTCGAAGAACCGGTCGATCTTATCGTTCCGCATTTTGGCGGCGGCGACTACATCTATGAACTTGCACTGCGAAAACTGAGTCGTTGTGCGCTCGTTGTCGTATCCTTTTTTCGCCAGGACCTTATAATAGTACGAAGTGCCTTCGGTCAGATAAAAGTCAATGAGCGGCGCGGTGCTCTCCCTAAAGAGAGAATACCCGTCGGTTTTGTTTTCGGAGCGGTAGATCTCATACCCTTCCGCGGCTTCAACGGGAGTGATCCTGAACGTGGCCAGGCTGCCGCTGACGCTGTATTGAAAGTCCGGTATTATTGCCTCGAAACTCAGAACTTCGTTTTCGGTATTCGATTCTGCCGTTGGTTTTTTCATGATGGTGCCTTTTTGTTCTATTTTGTCAATTGTAACATATTTTCTTTGATAAAAAAAGCGGAGTTGATCCGGTTCAGGATCCGCTTTTTGTCGGTGCTCCAGAGCGGGGCAACGAGCAGTTTGCGCGGCGCGTCGCCCGTGACGCGGTGGACGGCAACGCCGGGGGGCAGCAATGCTATTGCCTTCCGCACGATATAGATGTATTCGTCCATTTCCAGCGTGCGGAACGCGCCGTTTTCATACAGATCTGCCAGGTCCGTGCCGCGGAGGACGTGGAGGAGCTGAAATTTGACGCCGTTGACGCCGCGCTCCGCTACATATTTTACCGATTCCAGCATCATTTCGGGGGTTTCGAGGGAGAGGCGCGGAGCGTTGTCCCCGGCGGTCTCCGCAGCGGTCTGAACAGGGGTCTGTTCCCCGTATGGGAGGCCGAAAATCAGGTGCGTGATCACGCGGAGGCCGCGGGCGCGCAGCTGCCGGACCGCCTCGTCATACTCGCCGAGGTCAAAGCCGCGCCGGATGAACGCCGCGGTGGCGGGATGGATCGTCTGCAGGCCGAGTTCAACGTATACCGGCGCTTTTTGAGCCAGCCGGCTGAGCATGCCCAGGATGTCGGGGCCGAGGCAGTCGGGGCGGGTGGCAATCGACAGCGCCACCACCGACGGATCCCTCAGCGCGGCGATGAACAACGGCTCCAGATACGAGACCGGCGCGTATGTATTGGTATAATTTTGGAAATAGGCAATAAACCCGGCATTTTCGATATTGATCTTCTGCGCAAGGCGCGCTTTGGCGCGGTCCAGCTCTTCCTGTCTGCCGGTGAACCGCTCGGAAAACTCGCCGCTGCCTGCCTGGGAACAGAAGATGCAGCCGCGCGTGCCTTTGGTGCCGTCCCGGGTGGGGCAGGTGCAGCCGATGTCCAGCGCGAGCTTGTATATTTTGCGGCCGAATTCCGCGCGCAGCGCTGCGCCGGCGGTGAGAAACGGTACGGTTTGCGGCGTGTTGTCCACTTTTATCTGCCTCCGGCGGCGATTATACACTAATATCTATGAATATGCTATAATTGACGGCGCCGGTTCAAATGTCAAATGCTGCGAACCGAGTGATGGCGCCGCATTTCTGGGGGAACGAAATGCTTTGCCATTCACTCGGCTTCGCAGGGCAGGAAAAGGTGGAAAATGGCAAAGGGAGAATTGCAAGGGGAAAATGGCAAATGAAGGTAGATAATATATTGACCGCGGACATGCGGGAAGCGTTCAAAGAAGTGATGGTGCGGGCGGGGGAGCTGGTATTGTCCGCGCGCCGGGGCGGCAACGCGCTCGACGTGGAGACCAAAAGCGGCAGCGCCAACTACGTGACGGAGTACGACAAGGCGGTGCAGGAGCTGCTGGAGCGGGAGCTTTACGCGCTGTTGCCCGGGGCATCGTTCCTGGCGGAAGAGGAAACCGATTTTAAGCCGGGGGACAGACCCGCGTTTGAACAGGGGGACAGACCCGTGTTTAAAACGGGGGACGGGTTTACGTTCGTGATCGACCCCATCGACGGCACCACGAATTTCATCACCGACTACCGCGTGTCGGTGATCTCGGTGGGGCTGATGTACCGCGGCGAGGCAGTGTGGGGCGGCGTGCTGCAGCCGTACACGGGCGAGTTCTTTTCGGCGCTGAAGGGCGGCGGGGCGTACTCGGAATGCGGGTTGTGCGGACGCGGGGGCGACCGGGCGCTCGTTCGGCTTAATACGGGGGACAGACCACTGAAAAAGGCGGTAATTATATTCGGCACGGCGCCGTACTACAGGGAGACGCTGGGCCGGTACAGCATGGCGGCGGCGACCGAACTTCTGATGCGCGCCGGCGACCTGCGGCGGAGCGGATCGGCGGCGCTGGATCTGTGCATGTTGGCCGCGGGCCGGGCGGACGGGTTTTTCGAGTTGAGATTGTCCCCGTGGGACTACGCGGCGGGGGGCCTGATCCTGGAGGAGGCGGGCGGCGTTGTCACCGATATCAACGGAAAGAAACTGCCCGTCAGCAGGGGAGCGGTGAGCTCCGTCGTGGCGGGCAATCCGGATATTTATTCGCAAATTTTGCCGGTCGTAAGGGGCGCGGTGCCGGAGGGTGTGATCTGAGCGAGCGGGCGGTTTAGCGCGGCCGGCGGGCGGCGGCAATGGCTTTTACGGCGGCTGCGACGCCTGTGGCAATGAGTGCTCCCGCAACGAATCCGGCTATATCCAGCAGCACGTCGGCAACTTCCGGCGAACGTCCCGGCACCAGATACTGAAGCGTTTCGTCAACGACCGCGACCAGAATTCCCGCTGCCAGCACCCAGCCGGCCGACAGAAGCCGGCCCGCTGAGGATACGTGAGGCGTCTGATCGGAAATAACGGTGCTCTGAGGGCCGCTGCGGCGCTTTCGCACCGCGATGCAGGTCAACATTCCCAGCACGCCCAAAATGCCGAATTCGCCAAAATGCGCGGCTTTTCTGAGACCGCGTTCCGAAACGCGCGGGAGCGAGCTCTGCACCGTGTTCAGCAGTTGGCCGCTTTGCGCTTCGGATGTTGCCGCCGGCGTCAATGAGTTCGAAAAAATGAACGCGATCCACAGCGCCGTCAACACGCAGAAGATTACCGGCACAGCGATCGCTCTGCGATTATTAAGCATTGGGACAGACCCCTTCTCAGTGGGGTCTGTCCCCATGTTCAATTCGGGGTCTGTCCCCCGTTCAAAAGCGTTGTGCGCTTGCATCGGTATCAGCTGATTATGCGGACCTCGGCGGGCGCCTCGATCTTGGAGACGACTTCGCCTTTGGTGTTGCGCTTATGGATCACATGGATGATGCCGTAGGGCGTGGGATAGGTGCCTTCTACGAAACGCAGGTTGCCCAGCTTCGGCGCGATACGCACGGTCTTGCAGCCCGGTTCCACCGGCGTGATGCCCAGCACGTAGCGGGAGAGGAACGCCGCGGGGCCGGATGCCCAGCCGTGGCAGAGGCTGTGGCGGAAACCGATGTAGCAGTAGGCGCCGTAATCGCCGTGCAGGTCTTTGACGCCCTCGGGCACGAGTTCGTCAATGCGCCCGGAGCCCTCGAGCCAGTCGAGATTGAAGTCTTCCCAGAAAGTGGTGGCGCCGCGGTCGAGCATTGCCCCCCAGAAATCCCGGACCATATCCAGCGCCGCGCCGGTCTCGTCCAGTTCGGCCAGCGCCTGCAGCACGTAGAAACCGAAGAATGTGGAGATGCGGTGCGCGCCGTCCTTTTTGATCATTTCGCAGAGGTCGCGCGCCGCGTTGTCCTTCGCGATGCCCGCGAGGATCAGCATTGCCGCCGCCTGCTTGCTGCCGTTCGGATCGGGCAGGTGAGTGCGGAGCTTCGCCGCGCATTCACGGCACATTGCCGCCGTATCCGTCTCGCCCAGCTCGTCGCACAGAAACGCGCCGGCGTCGAAGCACATTGCCAGCATGCCCTGGTAGCCCGCGTGGATGCCGGCGGGATTGCTGTCGGTGGGCCAGTCGAGCAGCCGCCGGTCGGGCAGGATCTCGCTGCCGTCTTCCGCGATGCAGCCTTTGAAGAATTCCAGCAGTTTGACGAGATAGTCGCGCTGCTCCGCTAAATATTCCTTGTTCCCGTTCTGCATGTACCAGCCGTAATGCACCAGCACCCACCACACCGAATAGCCGGAGATGCCGCACATCATGCGGGGCAGGGGCGATTCGTCACGCGCCAGATCGAGGCTCTTTTCGACGCTGATATCGTGGCCGAACACGGCCTGGATCGTGGAGGTCTCGGGGTGGATGTCGCCGATCCACACGAGGCGGTCGCGCTTGATGCCGTCCCAGACGTACTCCTGCATGTTGAGGTGCACGGTGTACGCGGCGGTGTCCCAGATCTTGTCCAGGCGCGGGTCGCTGGAATGGAACGAGCCTTTATATTCGAGTTCGCGGTAGATGAAGATGCCGGATACGGCCATCAGCGTGAGCGTGGCGCCGGGGTCGAGGAGGTCAATGCGCACGAACCGGAAGCCGGACGGCCCGATCTCGGGCATGCTGTAGAAGCCCACATCCAGGATCTGGTCGCGGTCAATATGGTCGTTGGTGGCGTTCTTGCGGCCGCCCAGTTCGGCCATAGCTTCCTCGGCGGACTCGCCGAACCGTACGCGGATCTTAACGCGTGCGGGATTGACGCCGACGATGAACAGCTTTACGTAGCCGTGATATTCCACACCGAAATCGATCAGCACCGCCGCGGGTTTGAAACCGTCGCCCGCCGGGCCGTTTTTCATTACCATCTGTTCGGGCACGTTGAAGTGGGTCTGTTTTTCGTGAGGTTTCAGCAGGCAGGCTTCGCCGCTGACGCCTTCGGTCTTCCACAGAATGCGCTGCGGAGTGAGAAAACGGCGCACGCGCACGTCCGGCTCGGAGTCTTTGTAAATAGCGGTGTTGCGGATTCCCGCCGGCACGTAATTTTTGTTCTGATCCATACGAGTATACCTCCCGGTAGTGTGATCTGGCGATCAGTTTTTGCTGAGGTCAATGCTATCATTTTTTCGCTGTTTTGTCAACGTTGTGACCGCGCGCCGGCCGTTTATTTCCGCGGCTCCCCGCCGTTTTTGAAACCGGGGTCTGTCCCCCGGCAAGTAGTTGACGGCGGAGCGGAAAGATAGTAGAATGAGCGGGAGGTCGAGTCAACGCCGCGGTGCGTTATTTTACGGAAAAAGCTGCGGAAAACTCGGGCAAACTGTGGAAAACTCTGTGGAAAACGCGGCGAACAATGTGAAAAACCCCGTTTTGACTGCGGAAAGAGACTGCGCCGGGTCAATATTCCTGCACGGCGGTTTGCCCCGGCGACGCACCGGTTTCCGCCCCTCGAAAAATCCATCGATTTGCGCCGCAAAACGCGGCAGGAGGAACATCTGAAATGAAGAGATTTTTGTTACCGGGGGACAGACCCGCGTTTAAAGCGAATCTGCACTGTCACAGCACATTCTCGGACGGCCGGAACACCGTCGAGCAGCTCAAGCAATTATATATGGAGCGCGGGTACAGCGTCGTGGCGTTCAGCGACCACAACTGCCTGGTGCCGCATCCGGAACTCGCCGAGCCCGGATTCGTGCCGCTCACTGCGACGGAGATCAATATTGACGACGGCCGCGGCCACACGTACCACCTCAATTTTTTCTCGCCCGAGCTTATGCGCGACCGGTTTCCGGATATTGACCGCGTGTACAGCGTCGAAGGCGTGAACCGGGTGATCGAGACCGGCAACGCTGCCGGATACCTCTGCCAGTACAACCATCCCCGCTGGTCGTTCCAAAACGCATCGGATTTCACCGGGCTGCGCGGCCTGTGGGGCTTCGAAGTGTTCAACACCGGCTGCGAGGTGGAAATGAACGACGGCTGGGGCGATTACGAGTATGAGACGATGTGCCGGGACAGCGACGAACTTCCGGCGGCCACCGCCACCGACGACAACCACAACTGGGCTCAGGACCCCGGCGGCCCGTACGACGATTCGTTCAAGGGGTGGACAACATTTTTCGCGCCCGAACTGACGTACGCCGCCGTGTTCGAAGCGCTGAAGAACAAGGACTGCTACGCCACCACCGGCCCCGAGATCACCGCGCTGTACGCGGAGGACGGGAAGCTGTATGTTGACCACACGCCCGCGTGCTCCGTGATCCTGCGCTTTGACACCCGCCGCACCGGAAGAGTGCTCAGCCTGCACGACGATATCACCCACTCGGAGTTCGACATCGGCGGCGATTACCGGCACTTCCGGCTCGAGGTCAAGGATATTCACGGCAACAAAGCCCTGACCCGCGCCTACACCAAAGACGATATTGAATAATATGTATAAGTTCATCCTTTTTGATTTTGACGGAACGATCTACAACACCGTGGAGGGCATCACCAGATGCGTGGCGTACGCGGCGCGGAAGCAGGGGTTCGAGGTCGATCCCGCGGAGCTGCGCAGTTTCGCCGGACCGCCGCTGATCCCGAAATACATGAGTTATTTCGGCATGTCCGAGGCGCAGGCCTGGCAGGCGCTGGCGGATTTCCGGGAGCGGTACGTGCCGGTCGGGGCTTACGAAAGCGAACCGTTTCCGGGCGTGGGCAATATGCTGGACACGCTCATCGCCGCGGGCAAAACGCTGGCAATTTCCACCTCCAAACCCGAGTTCCAAACACGCCGTCTGCTGGAATGCGCGGGGCTCACGGACAAATTCAAGGCGGTTGCCGGCGGACCGCCCGACGGTGCGGATATCGCCAAACCGGACGCGGTGCGGCTGGCAATGGAGCAGATCGGTGCCGGTGTCGACGATACGCTGCTGGTGGGCGACACGGTCTACGATGTCGAAGGCGCCCACGCGGTGGGGATACCCTGCCTGGCGGTGGGGTACGGTTACGGCGTCCCGGAGGAGCTGCGCGCCGCCGGAGCGGACTGGTTCGCGGCGAAGGTGGAGGACATTGCCGACGTGATACTGGGGCTGTGACGCTCCGGAACGCCGCCGGCCTCCGGAGGCGGTGAAAATGGCGCAAACGCTGTTGCCGCCTGACTTTGCGGGGCGGGCTCTACTGCCGGTAGACCTCGGGAAATATCGGGAAATAATTTCAGGAAACTCTACTGCCGGTAGAGTTTTTGTTTTTTTCGGGAAATATTTTGCGCAGGCCGCCGGAAGGTGTATGATGAAGCTGCTGAAGCATGCGAAACAGCGAATAAATCGAAAGGCGGCGCTCCGCTGAAAAGGCGGGAGCATTACTGAAATGTACGTTAAAATATATATATCGGAGATCGAGGACGAAGGCAGGCGGATCCCTAAAAAGCAGGTGTTCGACGGCTGGTTCCGGGGGAGTATCGACAGTGTGGAAGTAAAGGCAGTGCTGGAACTGCTGAAAAAAGATCCGCCCGGCGTTGTTCTGGACCGAATGCGGGAAAACTGGGAGAAACTGCAGCGGGAAGGGGCGCTGACGGTGGAATTGGCAGATGGGAGCGAGTTGTATAAATATGTTGACCTCGACGGCGAACGGCAGGAAGATATCGACATACGCGCCGCGTCAAAACTGCGTTTGGTCGGGTGCGCGATGCTGGTGCTCCTGCCCGGAGAGCGGCCGTACCGGGCGGTGATACCGGATAAATTGTCCGAGCTGCAGCGGTCCGTGGGCGGGTATATCGAGATCACTTATCCGTTCACGGACAATTGCCTCGTAATCGGCAACGACGAAGCCAAACTGATCGGCATGGCGGGCAACCGGAGGATCAACGGCGAGGTCTACGCCGGCCCGCTGCTGCTGGCGGGCGACGACTACCTGGGCGGCTTCTGTGACCTGACGCCCGTACAGATACAGAAATATGAAACACAGTTCCGCGTGCCGGAGCAGATCACAGAAGGGGAGGTGGAGAAAAGCATCCGGATCGAGGTGTTCGCGGTCTGAAATCAGCGTATAATTGAAAAATCGCAAAAAAGACGGCGTATAATTGCGTGAAAAACTGCAGCAATACCGGCGCCGTTATGGTATAATACCCTTGTATTGCTTCCGTCGCTTATACGGGCGGAAGCAGGAAGGGAATTATACGGTATGAATAAAGCAATACCGATCTTCTTGAAGGACTACGACGGCGCCGGAAACTGTCAGGCCGGATTTGTGCGTGCGCTGGAATTGCAGGCGCTGAGACCGGGAGAGGCGATCCGCGTCAACGTGACGGCGAGCACCGCCTACCGGCTTTATGTGAACGGCAGCTTTGCGGCGCACGGCCCGGCGCGGACCACGGAAAACTATCTCCGTGTGGACTCACTTGACGTCAGCGCGCTTATTAAAGAGGGCCGCAACATTTTCGCGTTTGAAGTGTTTCACTGCGGCGAACCGTACGGGGCGTATTCCAACGACATCACCCGTGCGAAAGCGCTGCTGGCCGCGGAGATCGTGCGTGCAAGCGAAGATGACAGAGATAAAACTGAGGTAATTGACGCCACGTCGCCCGATTGGGCCGCCATCCACCTTACGCAGCGGGTGCGGCGCGCCGAGCGGATCTCGCATTGCCGCCAGAGCGCGGAAAATTACCGCCTCAACGCGGAGTTTTTTGCCTGGCGTACTGAGCCGGAGCTGTGCCGGGACGCGGCGGCTGCGGTTGAGTGCGATTATAAATATCTGCCCAGACATATGGCAATGCCGTCGTTTGAGCACTCCGGCACCGGCCGGATCGTGGAGTTCGGCGGCGCGGTCCTCAACGCGTCAAAAGATGTCCCCGAAGACTGGTTCTGCCGTAATTCGCCGGACTATTTTAAAGTGCCGATGGAACGCCCCGTGCTGGACTACCGGCGCACGGAGGAGGTGCCCGCTCCGGCGGAAACACGCTTCCGGGCAGACGGCAACGGCGGCATGACCGTTACGGGCATCCGCAGCGACGCGACAGTGTTCGTACATTACGACCTGGGCAAACTGTACCTGGGCTTTATCCACGTGCGCGTCAAAACCGCCGCGCCCTGCGTACTGGATATCGTGCACCTGGAGAGCTACAACTATTACGACCATAAAGACGAGATCGCGGGCGGCGCCAATCCGGTCACTCGGCTGCACCTGCCGGCGGGCAATACCGATTTTACCTGCTTCGAACCCGCGCTGGTGCGGTATATAAAACTATATGTGCGGCCGGAAGCGACGATTGCCGCAGGCGACGGGCAGGTCGCGGAAACCGGGACCGGAACCGGCGGAAACACGCCGGAGATCCGTATTGACCGTCCGGAAGTCGTGGATTATTCCACCCCGGACACGGAGATCGGCACATTCCAGTGCAGCGACGACAACATTAACCGGCTGTACGAAGCCGCGCGGCGCACGCTAAAGTTGAACACGCTGGATATATTTATGGATTGTCCGGAGCGGGAGCGGGGCGGCTGGCTCTGCGACTCGCTGTGGACGGCCCGCGCGTGCAGCATGCTGATGGGCAACACCGACGTGGCGCGCGCGCTTATAGAGAACTGTTTATTGACGCCGAAGGAGTCCAGGTGGCACGCGTTCTTCCCGGAATGCT
>JAFZSK010000079.1 GCA_017620915.1 Clostridia bacterium
AATATATATTGTCCAAATGTATTGACGAACGGGCGTTCGGATGATATAATATCGACCGAACGATACGGAACGGCCTCCTATTGTCAAAAACAGATCGAAAGGATACGTACACAATTGAAAAACATGAAAAACAGTTATCTTATTGATTACCTGAATCTTTACGTTTTTCCTGACGAAAAATCTCAAATGGTTTGTAATTTAGGATGGATTGAATCTGACGATGATCTGCCTGAAAAGTACAAAGATACCCCCTGCTTTAATTTTTAATAACAAATAAGTATTTTTCGCTTCTGTGAATAATTATAATGATCCAACACTGCGGTTCTTGACGGCGGAAGGGGAAATGCCGAAATGTTTCACAAAAGATTTGTAGAATACCGAATAGTCTCCGAAACCGCATCTTGACGCGGCGGCAGTTGTGCCAGAGCCTTCCGCGATTAGATTATACGCCAGATCGAGTTTTTTTGCGGTTATATATTGCCACACAGAAACGCCGAGCGTATCACGGAACAGGCGGTTCACGCGCGAATTACTGTAGTGGAACACCGATTTGATAAACGACATATCAGATATCATATTGAGATTATCACCTATGTAATCGATCACGGCATTCAACAGTTCCGCACCGGCGTTCTTTTTGTTTTTGTTTTCGAGGACAATGCCGGTTTTCCGAACGGCGTTGTGACCAAGCTCGTAAAGGATCGCGCGTATGTACGTGAAATACATATCTATATCTGTATCGGAACGCTCGTCGCAGATACGGCGCATACATGAAACGACCGTCGGATAAACTGCAGCATCGAGCGTAAAAACAGCGCCGCTTTTGTTTTTGCATTTGTCCGCGAGCCCGGAGATCAGGTTGTCCAGATCCGCACTTTTGCACGCTTTCGGTATAAACTGAACCGCAAGAAATTCAAACGGCGCGTCGTGGATCAAAAGCCCGTGGGTCTCGTTTTCAAATATAAACGCGGCATCGTTGACGCCCAGTTCATACTCGGTACCGCCTATGACGATACCGCAGTTTCCCTTTGTCACGACAAGTATTTCGTGGGATGTGTGGCAGTGAACTGGATATGAGAAGTTGTCCGCACTTATTTCATTTTTATGTACCGTGTACAATCCGCAGATTTCCATGCTCGTTTCCTCCGCCGTTATTATATGACAATTATATTGTAATTGCAATATATGGTCGTGGTTATGCAATTGTATTTGCAAACACAATACCTTAAAATAAAACTGTATCTTTTTATAAAGGAGCAATACGATGAAAAAGCAGATGCGTGCGTTATCCTGTGTTCTGTTGAGTATCGTGATCATAATGCTTGCCGGCTGTAACAAAGCGGGTACGAACAGACCGGATGGACTGGGAAAAAACTACGTTTTTGACGACGGTATAACAGAAGATAACGGTCAGAGCGGCACGGAGATACCGGAACCGCAGAGCTATTCATACAGTCAGGATTTTGAGCAGAAAATAAAAGCAAACGATCCGGACTGGTACGTAAACTCCGAGGGGACTCAGGCAGACGGTGTCTTCAAAAGCAAAACAAATCATGCCTATTTTGCTTCAAAGCATAAGATCAAGGCTGACGTTTTCGTCGCGGAATGGGATGTCAATGCAGACCGAAAAGGAAATGTTGAAAACGTTTCGGAATATATCGGCCTCAGGCTGCCGGAATACGGCAATCAATTCGCCGCAGTCGGAACCAATGGAATATGGTTCTTATTCCACTGCAACAGAGTGGGTATCATTGACACGTGGCCCACTGTAAAGTCGTTCAAAGTTGACGTTGATTTTTCAAAGACACAGCGTGTCAGAGTGACCGATGATACCAAAAACGATCTCATTACCGTTGAAGTGCTGAAAGACGGTGAGTTCCAGCCGCTGTTTTCCGCCGTGATCGAAGAAGGTAAAAACGTATTTGTCAAAGACGTGAACGGTAAGACCAAGATCAAAGCCAAATTCACATATGATATCGATACAAAAGGCTATTTCTCGCTCTGGTCAAGCGGAGGCAATTCGGGCAGCGCATACATTGACAACGTTGATATTAAATGGAGCGACGCTGTGCCGGAACCGTATTATCCGGCGGATACCACACTTTTGCGCGACCTGTACTCCGACACCTGGGTAGCAACGGATGATCTTGACAGAACAGTTATTGACGGCGTCTCCGCCCCCCGCGACAAGCTTGTGGGTATGTTTTATCAGATCTGGTTCACGCCCACGAGCGTGACGTATTCGGATCAGAAAATATACGATCACTATAAGATCTATTTGAATGGCGGTTTTGAAGCTGTTAAAAAGGCGTATGATAAAGGACCGCAGGGCTGGGGACATTACTGGGGCGAGCCGTATTTCGGCTATTATCTGACGAACGACCGCTGGATAATCCGGAAGCATGCGTCAATGCTCTCAGACATAGGAGTGGATTTCATATTCCTTGACGTCACGAACGGGAACTCGCAGGCGACGAGCTACCGGGCAATATTCAAGGAATACGAGCAAATGCGTAAAGAGGGACTTGATACGCCCGATATCTGTTTCTTCCTGGCCGATGACGTCAGCCTGGTGGAGAACGTATTTCTTGACGTCTGGGATGACGTTTATTCCACCGGACAATACCGGGATCTTTACGTGATGTACGACGGAAAACCGCTTATCCTGGGTAATTTCAATAAATTGTCGGAAGAGGCCAGAAAGATCGCTGACGAGAACTTCACCTGGCGGCGCTGCTGGGCGCTTCAGGAAAATGTAAAAGACGGCAAGGATTTCTGGACGTGGATGTGCGAGACACCTCAGATCGTCTCTTATAACTCCAAAAAGGGCAACGCGGTCGAGGAGATCTCAATATCCGCCGGAATACTGGCCAATACGAGCACCGGCAGAAGCTTCTCCAACGGCAAACAGCCCAAAGTCGGCACGCTGCCTGACGGTACTAAGGATTATTTCCAGTTCAACCTTGAAACCACGGGGCAGGGACTGCTTTTTGCGGAACAGATGGCACGCGCTTCCGAGGTCGATCCGTACGTGGTCCTCATCACTGAATGGAACGAATGGGCGGCCGGGCGCTGGGAAGGCATTGGTCATCCTACGATCGCGCACACATATATATCCTGGTCCGAAAGCTTTTACGTTGACTGCTTCAACCCGGAATTCAGCCGTGACATCGAGCCGATGAAGGGCGGGTTCGGTGACAATTATTATTATCAGTTAGCCGCGTTCCTGCGCTCATTTAAGGGTGGACGTACTGCGCCCGCGGCGTCCGGACAGCACGAAATAACGCTGGACGGCGGGCTCGGACAATGGGCAGACGTATGGCCCGAATACCGCGATACGACGGGCGACACGCTCCACCGCGATTCTCTCGGAAACGGCGGACTGGTATCGTACAAGAATGACAGCGGCCGGAACGATATTGTCAGCGCGAAGGTCTCGAGAGCGAACGGGAAGACGTACTTCCTCGCGGTATGCGCAGATCAATTGACGGCGCGCGAAGGCGAGAACTGGATGATCCTTTATATTGACACCGACGGCAATTCCAAAAACGGCTGGTACGGATACGACCTCGTCATTAATCGTGATAACGGCTCGATCGAAAAATTCACGGATGGCTGGAATATGCGGCAGATCGGTCAATGCGAATCGTTCACCGGGGACAACTATCTGGTACTCGCAATTGACGATGTTTCCTGCGGGCTCGGCGCTGACTTTAATTTCAAATGGGCGGACAATTCCACGACCACCGGCGAGGTCATGCAGTTCCTTGACCTCGGCGACGCCGCCCCGAACGCGCGCTTCAATTACGCGTACAGAACAAACGCTAAAGAGATACACCTTTCCGATAACGTGAAGTCGGTCGTCGGCGACGGCGCTTCGTTTACCGCCAACAGGCCCTACGCCTTATCAAACGGAAAAATCGTTGCCGTCTATGCTGCGGATACGGCGGTCCTGCCCGAAATGTATAAAAACAGGCTGTGTGTTCCTGCCGCTTCGCTGGATGTTATCAAGGATATGACGGTCAACGTATCCGGCGGCACCGCCACTGTAACGTATAAAAACAAGACGTTCACTTTTGAAGACGGCAATAATGAAGTAAAGCGTGGCAAAGATACGTATCAGATCCCCGTTGCGCCTTACGTAAAAGATTCTGTCTTATATGTACCGCTTAACGCCGCCGCGTATATTGCCGGTCTCAATTACACGCAGAACGACTTGGGTGTTGCGATAATCACCAGTGCCGGGCTGTCAAATGGCGAGAAAGTCAACGCGGCGTTAAACGATCTGTATATTTCGTATTGACGCTTGCGGGTTCTGAAGAAGCTGCGGCGACGGTCATCTGACCTTCCGGATCACCATAAACCCTTCCGAAATCGCGATCGTACCGTCCTCCGCGAGCACCAGTTCGTCCCACGGGGATTTGACCTCGCCGAAAACTTCGCGCTGCTCTTCGGTGTTGTAATAATACTTGCCGCCTACAGCCTTCCACTCTTTGACGCCCCGGGCGAACATACCGTCTCTGTAGGCTGCGATCTCGCCGGATTCCAGCGCCGCTTTGATCGCGTCTTCGGGGACGCCCGCAGGCACTTTCATCCACCAGATCATACGGTGGTCGTCGGTGAATTCGACCGTTGTCGCAAACGCGTTCAGCGCCTCCGCGGCCTCTTCCGCGTCCATTTCGCCGGCGGCAACTTTTTTCGCGTTGTCCGCCTCGATCTCTTCTTTAGTGAACGCGGCGAACTTGCCGCCGATGTAACCGGCAGATTTGTAGGTCTCGTAGAGGCCGACAATATCCTTCATCGCGAGATCCGCTTCCGAGGGCTCGAGATCGCCGATGTCCGGTTCCTTGACCTCCGTGACCTCGCCCTCCGCGATCTTTTTCAGCGAGATGACCAGGAAGCCGATCGCAAAATTCAGATTGCCGTCCGCGATCGTAAGCTCACAGACCGCGTCTTTGAACGGTCCGTCAGGCACCTCGGCGAGGCGGGCAATATCATACTTAAACTGAATTCGCTCCGTCTGCTCCCACGTTCCCGCTTCTTCCACGTTTTTCGCGGTGTCAATGAACTTCATCGTGTTGTCCTGATAAAACTCGAACTTCAGCGCCGTGAAGTCGGTGCCCTCGTCGCTTTTGAATTCCGTTGCCGGAATGTGCGCGAGATCGTTCGAGAAGAAGTTGACAATATAGTCCGGTTCCCAGGTTCCAACGATAAATTTCAGACCGTATTTGAGATCCTCTGCGTCAAGAGACATTTCATGTTCCTTCTTTCTTTAAAAAGCATGTTTACGGTGTACGCAGATTCTACTATAAATCTGTCCGGAAGGCAATGACTATGCTTTGACTACGGGTCTGGCGTTCCTGCGAAGCATCAAAAAAACGCATCTAGATCTCGCAGTACGCGCACGGCTTTGCCGTCGGATTGCACCACGGCAATAGTGGTATCGTTGTGGACATAGTCAACGCGTTCCGCTTCCACATGGCAGCAAAGCGTATCGGCATCGCCGGTTATTGACAGATCGCCGTCGCGGTAGTCAACGGTGATAATGTGAGAGCCGTTGTCCGCGGTATCCAGTTTGACCGTGGCGTCGCCCAGTGTCAGTTCCGCATCCGTCACAAAACGGATCTCTTCCGATTCCAGTCCTGCCGCCTCAAGCGCCGCAGCAGAAGCGGAGCACTCTTTATTGTCCGCGCTGCCCTTGATCAGCAGCAGGTCGGGGGAAAGTTGCCGCCGCGTGCGCAAAGACACGGCAAGTGCCGCGATCGTATCGCCGCTGTTGTCATCCCCGTCAATGATCAGCGCCGTTTCGTCGCCGCACGCCAGCAGCAGCGCGCCGCCTTCGGCCTCGCTGAACACCGTCACGGAAAACAACGGAGCGGGCTCGTCCTTGTGCAGCAGATCCGCGATCGCCAGCGCTGCCAGTACTGCCAGTACCAGCACCGTTGACGCGACCGCCGCAATGACCTTACGCCGCATATCAGATCGCGAACCGCTCTTTGTATTCATCAAAATACCTCTCAAATTCTTCGGTATGCTTATCTTTTACGTGGTCAAGATACTTATGCGTATCGAACACGTCGCTCTCCAGTTCGATCATTGCCACCGCCAGGTTGGAGCAGTGGTCGGACACGCGCTCGCAGTTCGTCAGAAGATCGTTGAACACGAAGCCCTGATCGATAGTGCAGATGCCCTGCTGGAGCCGCTCTACGTGGTTGAGCTTGAGTTCGTCGCACAGATTGTCGATCAGTTCCTCCAGCGGCTCGATCTTGTACGCGCTGGCCACGTCTCCCGCCGTGAACATCGCGATGGCGGAGTGGACGATCTCTTTGACCGCGGCGGTGACAACGTCCAGCTCGTGCTGCGCCTCGCCGGAGAATTTCACGCCTTTGCTGTGGATCTCCCTGGCGCTTTCGGCAATGTTGCGGGCATGGTCGGAAAGACGCTCAAAGTCGGATATCGTATGCAGGAACATGGATACGTCGCGGTTCTGCTGATCGGTCATTTCGCGGCCGGTCAATTTAATAAGATACGTACCCAGCGCGTCCTCAAACGTGTCGCCGAGTTTTTCGAGGCGGTCAACTTCCGCAAACCCCTCTTCGCTGTACGCTCCCACCAGATCGAAAGCGCGGATAAGCGCGGTCTCGGCGTTGCGGGCCATATTGTTAATGGCGTCGCGGCTCTGTTCGATCGCCAGCGAGGGGTGGCCGATGAAGCGCTCTTCCAGCACGGGCGCGCCGTCTTCGCCCTGCGGTTTTTTGTCCCTGACCATGTGGGTGACCATAACGTCGATTATCTCCGTGAACGGCAGCGCGACCAGCACCATCGCGAGGCGGAGAATGCTGTTGACGCCGGCGACCACGAAGGGATCAGCTACGACACCGAGGAACGAAAAACTGAATATCGCGTTCAGAACATAAAATACGGATGCGCAGGCCATAACGGAGAGCGCGGCAGTGACCGGGTAGATCAGCGCGGCGCGTTTGCCGTCCACCGTTGCCCCGATCGCCGAGAGCAGAACCGGCGCTGCTGCGCCGATCGCAATGCCCATGAGCAGCGGCAGCGCGGCGCCAATGGTAATTGACCCCGTGACGGATATTGCCTGCAGGATACCTACGGCAGCGGAAGCGGACTGCAGCACGGCCGTTGCCACCATACCCACGATCACGCCTACGATCGGGTTGGAGAGTGAGGACAGCATCTGCCGGAACGTTTCGTTTTCGCCCAGCGATCCGACCGCGCCGCTCATCATGCTCATCCCGAACATCAGCACCGCAAAACCCATCAGTATCGCGCCGATCCGGGCTGCTGCCTGCTTTTTGATAAACATGTACAGTATTATTCCCGCGAGCGCCACGAGTCCCGTCAGCGTCGCGGTGGAGATCAGACCCGTCCAGCCGGACGAGCTGTCAATATAACTCAGGCAGATCACCCAGCCCGTGATGCTGGTGCCCAGTATCGCGCCGAGTATGACGCTCACTGCCTGCTTCAGCTTCATCATGCCGGAGTTCACGAAACCGACGACCATCACGCTGGTGGCGCAGGAGGACTGGATCACGCCGGTAACGCCGGTGCCCAGCAGCACTCCCTTGAAAGTCGTGTTGGAGAGCCGGTACAGGACCAGTTCCAGCTTGCTGCCGGCAACGCTCTTTAACCCGTCGCCCATCACTTTCATGCCGAACAGGAACATTGCCACTCCCGATATCAGTGTTATTACTTTTGTTACATCCATCTAATTCAAATTCTCCAAGATAATAATGTTCGGCGGTGCGGTGAACGCATCGACCACCTGTACATATTTTTACACACAAACGTTAAATCGACAGCCCTGCGCATATTAAATCTGTGTTAAATCTCTTGAAATTGTCAATTACTGTATATAAAATATTATAAACACGGCAGTCCGCTGCATTTTTTGCGCGGCAAACAAACCAAACGGGAGGAACGGCGGAATGATTTACCTGCTGGAAGATGACGAGAGCATCCGCAAACTTGTAGTATACGCGCTGGAGAGCCAGGGCTACGAGGCCGAGGGCTTCGGGCTCCCGTCGCTTTTCTGGGCCGCGGTGCGAAGGTCCTTGCCGTCTCTGGTTATCCTTGACGTTATGCTGCCGGAGGAAGACGGCATCAGCGTTTTGCGAAAGCTCCGGCGGGACAGCGCGACTGCGGAAATACCGGTGGTGATGTTGACCGCTAAAAACACGGAGTTTGACCGTGTGGAGGGGCTTGACGCCGGCGCGGACGACTACATTTCAAAACCATTCGGGATGATGGAACTGATCGCCCGTATACGCGCCGTACTCCGCCGTGCGCAGACCGGTCCCGGTATTAAGGAGTATACATTCGGGCCGTTTTATCTGTGCCCGGAACGCCACGACGTGCGGGTCAATGGCGAAAGCGTCACGCTGACCTACAAAGAGTTCTCGCTGCTGTGCGTGCTGTGCGAAAATGCCGGCAGCGTTATGCCGCGCGGAGTATTGATGGACAAAGTATGGGGCTTTGACTCGGAATTAGGCAACCGCACGCTGGACGTCCACATCCGCACGCTGCGCGCCAAGCTCGGCGTTGCCGGCGAAATGATCACCACGGTACGCGGCATCGGCTATAAATTCGGAGGCGAGCTATGACCGGCCGTATTTTTAAATACGCGTTCCTGCTGGGCGCGACGGTGCTGGTGCTGTGCGCGGTGCTGTTCTTCGGCGTACAATACGCGCAAACGAAAGAAGAAACATACGCGGCGCTCCGTCAGGAAGCCCGGTATGCCTCCCGCGGCGTTGTGATCTCCGGTGCCGAATACCTGTCCACGCTGGACGATGACATAAACCGCGTCACCTGGATCGCTGCTGACGGCAGCGTGCTGTACGACAGTGAGTTCGGTACTGATATTTCCAATCAAAAACAATACGAAGAAGTCTCGGCGGCGCTGGCGGACGGAGAAGGACACGGCATACGCAAATCGGTTTCCGGCGGCACGCAGACGATGTATTACGCGGTGAGATGTTCCGACGGGACAGTATTGAGGCTCTCCCGCCCGATGGCCGCTGTGCGGAAAGCGCTGGTCGCCGTGGCACCCGTATTGTGGATATTCATTTTGGTGCTGCTGATCTCCGGCATTCTCGCTTTTCGGACCGCCAAATCGCTCATAAAACCGATCAACGAAATTGACCTCGACGAACCTGACGCGCAGAAAATATATCCGGAGCTGGCGCCGCTGGTTGACCGCATCCGCGATCAGAAACTTACGATACGGGAGCAGATGGACGAACTGGCCGGAAAACAGCGCGAGTTTTCCGCGCTGACGGACAATATGAGCGAAGGCTTCGTGCTCACGGACGCTGACGGCATAGTGCTCAGCGTCAATACGGAAGCCTCCCGCATGCTCGGCATCCGCGAGGCCGGCACCGATCTGACCGCTCCGGAGGCGGCGGACAACGGTTCCGAAAAGCCTGCCGGGCACAACATTGCGCCGGTTCGCGATGCTTTGGCCGGGGCGCTGAAAGGCAACGCCACCGACACTGTGATCTCAATAGGCGAACGCTCGGTACAGCTGATCGTTAACCCGGTCATTTCCCGCGGCAAAGTCACCGGCGCCGTGGTGCTGCTGGTGGACGTCACGGAGCGCGAGCAGCGCGAGAGCCTGCGCCGCGAGTTCTCTGCCAATGTTTCCCACGAACTTAAAACGCCCCTCACGTCGATCTCCGGCTTTGCGGAGCTTATGATGCAGGGCCTGGTATCCGGCGACAAGGTCCGCGAGTTTTCCGCGGATATTTACCGCGAATCCGGGCGGCTCATCGCGCTGGTGGAAGACATCATCAAACTGTCGCGGCTGGATGCGTTCGACGAACAGGAAGCAGACCGGCAAATGATGGAGCGCGTTGATCTGTACAGTCTGTGTGAAGATGCACTCGACACGCTGCGTCCGGCAGCGGACAAACGCTGCGTCCGTATGACACTCACCGGCGAACCGGCCTTTGTTTGCGGTGTGACTCAGTTTGTTGACGAGATCGTGTACAACCTGTGCGACAATGCGGTAAAGTACAACAAAGACGGCGGAAGTGTTGACATTTCCGTCGAAAAAACCCCGGAAGGCGTATTATTGACGGTGGCGGATACCGGTATCGGGATCCCGTTTGAGCAGCAGGAACGCGTATTTGAGCGTTTTTACCGGGTCAACAAAAGTCACTCCCGGTCAGTGGCAGGTACCGGGTTGGGGCTGTCCATCGTCAAACATGCTGTTCAGGCGTGCGGCGCTAAAGTCAGCCTTGAAAGCCAGCCGGGCGAAGGCACGACGGTGCGCGTACTGTTCAGGGAAAACTGACCGGCGCAGGAAAGTATTAATTATTTATCAAGCACAGATGGATCAAGAAGAAAGTCATATATATTGATCGTGAGAATTCCCCGGTCATCATACTGTGCCGGAACAATGTCTCTTGTGACGATGATTTTCTTGAACGAATCGTCAATCTTAATAAATGGTCTTGTTTCCAGCGTTCGCTTTTGCTCATCAGGTATAGAATAAGCAGACTGAATATAGAGCCGCTTCGAACCAAGATTGCAGACAAAGTCAACTTCAAGCTGTTTGCGGCTCACTTTTCCTTTTTTGTCTTTTTCTGCAATGGGGACAACGCCGACATCAACACTGTACCCACGCATACGAAGCTCGTTGTATATGACATTTTCCATTGCGTGTGTCGGTTCAAACTGCCTGAAATTAAGCCTCGCATTGCGAAGTCCGAGATCGGAGAAATAATACTTTTTTGGCGTTTCAATATACGCTTTTCCCTTTATATCGTAACGGTGAGCAGATTCCAGTAAAAATGAATCTTCAAAATAGCTCAAGTATTTTTTGATCGTCGCAGAAGTGATCTTTGACTTCTTGACACTATGAAATGTGTTCTTAAGTTTTTCGGGATTTGTGAGCGAACCTACCGCGGAGGACAAAATATTCAAAAGATCTTCGAGTTCCCCATGGTTGCGAACGCCATGCCTGATAACAATATCTCGAATGTAGATCTCGTTAAACAGATTTTCGAGGGTAGTTGTTTTATCATTTGCATCTTCCCGTAACACTACCAGCGGTATTCCTCCATAGAGCATGTATTGTGACAGTCCCTCATATTTATCTCCTTTAAAGACAGTCATATATTCCGAAAAACTGAGCGGGTACATGTGGATCTCATCTCCGCGTCCGGCAAATTCTGTGATGATATCACGGGACAGAAATCTGGCGTTGCTGCCTGTTACGAAAACATCCAGATTGTCCTTGCGCAAATAGCCGTTCAGGACCGATTCAAAAGCGTCCATCATCTGTACTTCGTCAAGAAGCAGATAATGCATTTCTTTGTCAACGATTCGAGAACGGATATATGCCATGAACTTTTCAGGGTCAACTTTTCTGTTGTGCTTTTGAAGCTCGATCATACTCTCGCCGATCAGATATAAGTCATCAGCTGAGTCGAAAGCAAATTTAACGATATGATCTTGAGAGACTCCGCTGTCAATAAGATGGCGGTAAAACAGTTTGTTCAGCAGATAGGATTTCCCGCAGCGGCGAACGCCTGTGATGACTTTGATAAAGCCGTTGTTCTTCCGGTTTATCAGCTTATTCAAGTAAAAATCACGTTTAATTTCCATATTAAATACGCCTCTGGAATAGATTTTTGCAACCTCAAACAGTTTTCGTGAATAGAATAACAGAATTGCACTGAAAAGTCAAGGGTTTATAATAGATTTTTGCAACCCTGCACACTTTTCGGTTTTAGTTGTTTTTACCCTCGAAAACTGGTACAATTAAAACAAATAAATACGTATGTTCGCTTAATACGCTGGCCGTTGCCCACCGGAAGGAGATACCAAAATGCTTTTAAGATCAATGATCGCCTTATCCTTAATGGCAGTAATGCTCATTGCCTGCTTCGCGGGCTGCAGCCCCGTAAAATCTGACCCGGAGAACCCGGGCGGCGAGACCGATGCGCCGGATGCGACCGGGGCGTTGATCCCTGAGCCGACGCCGATCGAGATCCCTGACGAAGACTTCACCGGCATGAACACGTCCGCGGACCCGCTTCCCGACGACGGAGACGGCGAAGCGATACTGGCGCGGCTTACTAAGAACAAACTCATTAAAAACACCGCGGCTGACCCTGCCGCCAACGTGACCAGAAAAGAGTTCGCGTACGACGTGATCTACTGGTCGGGGTTCGCGGCGCAGGAGAAGTTCTATATCTGCGCAAATGACTATCTGGACGTTGATAATTACTCCGACGACATGGTGCACGCGGAGATCGCGGTGAACCAGGGGTATATGCTGCGCCCCGTTGACAAAATGTTCAAGCCGGATGAGCCGGTTACTTACGGCGAAATGCTGCGCGGCACACTTTACGCGCTCGGCTACCGGGAGTACGCCGATTTTTACGGCGTTGTAAAGCTGGCGGCCGAGACGGGGCTGTCCAATTATATTGACCTCGCGAAAAAGAACAGCGAGACAGTCACCTACGCCGAATACGCGCAGGTCGTATCGAATGCGATGCGGATGAATATTGTCCAGTGCGTCAAACGGAACGGCGAGCTCTATACGGTCCCGCGCGGCGACAATTACGTTTTGTAGACCGCATACATTAAGAACAAAGTGCCCGAGAACGAGGCAATTTTCAAATGCGCGAACGAGGGCTGGGAGATCTATCCGGGCGGAGGCTACCGGTACGGCCCGTCGATGATCATAAACGGGGACGGTACGCTCGACGTGTGGACGGCGTCCAACTCGGGCGTGAGCGGCGAGATCGACTGGGGCAAGTACCGGCGCTCCTACGACGGCGGCATCACCTGGACGCAGGACACCGGCGCCGTCAGGCCGACTTCCGCGGCGGAGGACTGGAACTGGTCGTGCGACCCGGGTATCATCAAGATCGGAGAATACTATTACGCCACTTATACGACGATCTTATGGCACGACGGCCTCGACAACAACCTTTTCGTGGCGAGAAGCAAAACTCCGCAGGGCGCGTTTGTCGAAAAATGGACGGGTTCCGGCTGGGGCTACGGCGACCCGAAGCCGATCGTCACGTACGACGGCCAGAAAGCAAAATGGGGCTGCGGGGAAGGCTCCTCGGTCGTGGTCGGCAACACGCTCTACCTCTACTGCTCGTGCAACGACAATATGGGCGATTTCACGAAGGTCTACACGGCCGATGCGAACGACCCGAACTGGCCCGCCACGCTGAAATACCGCGGGATCATGTACAAGCACGACAGTGCTGAGGACAGCTGCGACGTCAAGTTCGTTGACGCGTACAACTGCTTCCTCTCCGTCGCGACGGCGTCCCGGTTCAGCGACAAGTGCTATGTCCATATTATGACTTCTTTTGACGGCCTCTGTTTCCGGCAGGAATCGGTGCTCAGCCATGCCGAAAAGTCTTCAAACATCCAGACGCACATTACCGACGCCAACGCCAAAGACTATCCGGCGGCGCTCGCCAAATGGAGCCAGGAGGTCGAGCTCTCGGGCTGGGATCCCAATATCATTTCAGTCTCGGCGAACGGACAGGTCACGCCGAAAGGAATCGGCGAGACGGTGATAACAGCGAAGTACATGGGGTTTGAAGCGACGATCAAGGTGGAGGTCCTGGACATGGGCTGACCGCCCGGTTTGTCCGGAAAAGTATAGTTGTGATGTTACAAGAACTTTTTGACGTTCTCGATCCGGCCGCTATCGGTGCGGACTATGCCCGGGCGATCGAAATAAAGGACTATGCCGCGGCGGTGGCTGCCTGTGCGGAATACTTCCGGAATCGGGCGGATATTGCCGCGGAAACCGGGCTGTCGGCGAAAGGCGCGTATAATATTGACGAAGCGGAGAGAAGCGCGGCGGGAGTTTTTACCGTTGTCGACGTTGAGTGGACATTCCCAAACGGGGAAGTCGATTTCCTTTTTAATCCCACATCACTGAAAGGTCCGCTTAACAAAGAATGGGTCTGGCAGTTCAACCGCCACGGGTACTGGATGAATCTGGCGCGGACCTACGCGGGGACGGGCAACGAAAAATACGCCGAAATATTCAAAATGCATTTGCTGAAATGGCTCGCGCAAGCCGAAGCGGGCTCGCCGGAGACCTGGCGGACGATCGAATGCGGACTGCGGCTCGGCGGCCCCTGGCTTATCGCGTTTGACGGCTTCCGGAAGTCCCGCACAATTGACGACGTCACGCTGCTGTTGATGATCGATTCCATGCACCGTCAGGCCACGTATTTGACCGAGCACTATTCCGGCGGCAACTGGCTGATGATGGAGCTGAGCGGCGTGTATTCATTCTCCGCGGTGTTTCCGGAGTTAATTGACTCCGCCGATCGGGTCCGGAACGTGGAACGGCGGATCACCGGCGACGTGTGTGCGCAGGTATTGCCCGACGGGATGCAGTTCGAACTGTCGCCCGACTACCATTACGTGACGCTGGTCAACGCGCTGAAATTCTGTACGCTGGCGAAAAACCTGGGCCACGGCGTCGATCCCGGGCTCCTGGAAAAGGTCAAAAACATGGTCAACGCCGCGATCATGCTTTCCACGCCGGCGTTTACGCAGCCCTGCACCAACGATTGCTATATACTTAAAACTTCTACTTATATACGCAAAGAAGTGCCAGAGCTTTTGGGCGAGCTCCCGGAGTACAGGTACGTGCTCTCCGAACGCGCCGAAGGGGCGCCGCCGGCAGGGGACACGGCCTCCGCGTTCCTGCCGTATGCCGGATTTGCGGCAATGCGTTCCGACTGGGGCGCAGACGCGTCGTACCTGTGCTTCGACGTGGGACCGCTCGGCGCGGGTCACATGCATCAGGACATGCTGAACATAATCGTGTTTAAGGGGAAGCAGCAGCTAATTTACGACGATGGCGGCGGTCAATACGATCAGTCTGAGTTCCGGCGATACGCATTGTCCGGGTACGCGCACAATACGGTGCTCGTTGACGGCCTGGCCCAGACCCGGAGCGGGCCTCGCGCCCCGGGAACGATCATTGACGCCGGGTGGACAACGAACGCGGTATTTGACTACGCCGCCGCTACTTATACCGGCACCTTCGGGACCGGAACGCCCGCGACCCACAAAAGAGAAGTGCGCTTCTGCAAGCCCGGGTTTTTCGTGGTGGCGGATACACTCACCTCGGTCGACGGCAAGGCGCACGATTACGAGATCCTGTTCCAGCTGGACACCACCGTCGTGAAAGAACTGAGTGAGTATACCAACGGCGTGATCTCCGGGTACGGGGGCAGGTACGAGATCGCACTCATTCCCCTCGATCCCCAGGTGGCGGTGCTTAAATGCGTTTCCGGCGCCAACGATCCCATCCGGGGCTGGTACAACGGCCGAAACGGCCAGACCCTGCACAAAGCCACGACAGTGTCCCGAACGGTCAAAAATGTTGAGAACTGCCGTTTTGTTACGCTGCTTTTCCCGGTCAGATCCGGCGCGCCTCTGCCTGAGATAACGGATAACGGGAACGGCACGATAAACGTGTTGTTTGAGGGCCGGGAATATTGCGTTGACACGGAAAATCTTGGTAAAACATTATGAAAACACCACTTCCCCCGCTGAGCATACAGGCACCATTGACCTTTGAGTGGTTTCCAACAAGGGCCCACTGTTTCGTGTTTCGGAATTACGGGCTGGTGGGCGTTGACCGGTTGGCGGCGGTGCTCGGCTGCGGCATCGCGGAAGTTGAACGGCTGGCGAAAGAGCTGGGCCTCGGTCCGGAGGATAGTCTGGCGGAAGCGTTTGAGGAGCGCGGTTTCGTGACGCTCGTTCGCAACAACTGGCACTTGCTCGACTATGACGGGTTGGCAACGCTCCTGGGTACAGATCCGGACGCGCTGGCGAAGCAGCTGCGGGAGAGCGATTTTCTCGACGTGAAAATGGGCGGCGTGAAACCGCCCGCGGGCCGGATCGCTGTCGAACCGCTGAAGCCGGGCGACGAAAAGAAACTGGTCCTCATCCGGGACGTTATGGCCAATATCCGGAAAAAAATACCCTGAAAAGGCCGCGAAACGGTTCGATTTCTACAATTTTGCCGGCGCAGCGCGTTCCGTGGCGAAACCTCCGGAGGCGACGAAAACGAACAGTCGGTTCAGAAACCGGATATTATATTCATATTCCGCGGTCTTCGGCGATCTGTTCGGCGAAGGGGAGCGCGCGATCGAAAAGGCGTTTCCGGAGAAATTGCTGGCGGAATATTCACGGCTGGGGATAAACGGGCTTTGGGTTCCGGTACTTTTGAGAGAGCTGGCGCCGTTTCCGTTTGCGGGGCCCGGGGATGCGCGCGCGAACGATGCCGGTCAATACGAAAATCGCCTCCGGACCATGCGCCAAACCGTGCAAAGACTCGGTCAATACGGCATCCGGCTGTTTCTTTACTTGAACGAGCCCCGGAGCCTGCCGGAAGCGGCGTTTGCCGGTTTTCCGGAGATAAAAGGCGACGTGGCCGGCGGCGACGCGTCGCTGTGTGTTGCCACAACAGAAGTCAGAAACTGGCTCAGGGACAGCGCGGAATACGTTGTGCGGAACGTGCCCGGGCTGGGCGGCATTGTCACCATCACCGCCTCCGAAAACAAGACGAATTGCTACAGCGGCTGGATGGGTAAATTGCCCGTGGGCACGGATTGTCCCCGCTGCGCGCGGATCCCCCGGGAACGCGTATTCGCGGACGTCAACAACCTGCTCGCGGAAGGGGCCAGACGCGCCGATCCGGAGTTTGAAGTCATCGCCTGGAACTGGGGCTGGGACGTGCCCGGCGGCAACGAAGTGTCTCTCAAAGCCCTGGACCTCCTGGACCGCGGGATCTCGGCCATGTGCGTCAGCGAGGGCGGCGTCAGCAAGAACATCAAAGGCACGGAGACTACGGTGATTGATTATTCCATCTCCGTCGGAGGGCCCGAAAAGTGCGCAAAGGAATTTTGGGACAAGGCCGCGTCCCAGGGCAGACGGAGCTACGCGAAAGTGCAGGTGTCGAATACCTGGGAGATCTCGGCGGTCCCGTTTCTGCCGGTTTTCCGGACGGTCTACGACCATCTGGCCCGGATATGCGAGTCGGGGAGCGCGACCGATCTGATGCTGGGCTGGACGCTGGGCGGCTACCCGGGCGACACTCTCAAAATGGCTTCGTTCTTTTACGACGCCGGACCGGTTCCGCCGCTGGAAGAGATTTACCGGGATATGTATCCGGGGGCGGATGTTGACCGGCTTTCCAAGGCGTTCGACCTGTTTTCGGAGGCGTTTGACAGCTATCCGTTTTCGCTGGGGACGATCTACACGGCCCCGTTCCAGTACGGCCCCGCGAATCTGTTGTTCACGGAAAAGACGGGCTACCGGGCAACGATGGTAGGCTTCCCGTACGATGACGCGGACAGCTGGCGGTCAATATTTCCGGAGTCAACTTTTCGCGCGTGCCTCGAGGAGATGGTGTCAAAATGGGAAAAAGGCCTCGAACTGCTCGACCGCGGGCCGGACAATATCCGGATCATTTCCGAAGCCGTTCTGCTCCATTTCCGGTCGGTCTTGAATCAGTTCACGTTTGTGTGCGACCGGGACCGGGGAACCGTCCGGCGTGATATTATAGAGAACGAGCGCGAGCTGGCTCTGCGGCTGATCGGGTGCGTCCGTAAAGATCCGCGTATCGGTTTCGAGGCATCCAACCATTACTTCTATACGGAGCGAAATCTCGCGGAAAAGATCATCAATTGTGAGTATTTCCTCAAAAAGGAAGGATGAAAAGCGAAAATGCAAGTTGCATCAAACAGCGCTTTGCATATATAATAGTAACTGGCAACAAAAAAATATTTTGTGAAAGAAGGTCATACCATGAAAAAACTGTTTGCGCTCATCGTGGCGATTGCCCTCGTGTTGATGCTGGCGGCGGTTCCTGCCGTTGCCGACAGTTCAAAACTGATCGACATCTATTCTGAAGGCTCAGGCGACGGCGGCCCTCAGCAGCTCAACTCGGGCGGCCCGATCGCTGTCGTGTTCACGGTCCCGGAAGGATTTTACGCCTACGAGATCATCGGCCTCAACTCGCCCACCTGGACTCAGACGAGCGGCTGCGACGCGGCGGTCGAAGTTTACAAGTGGGTCGACGATTATGATGAATCGGTGGACGGCGAATTGCAGGCCTACGCCGAGGTCCTGGAGCATCAGGACAACCAGAATGCCGTGTTCTCGCTCAACAAAGACCTTCCCGCCGGACAATACATTGCCGAATTTACCGCGATCGGCGGCGGCGCGGGTTATGTCCGTATAATGGTGTAAATTTAAAATGCGAGCCACTGCTCGATCCTGTATAATGAACTTGCACAACCAAAAGACAGGAGGTAATGAACAATGGCTCAAATCAATTTTACACTATCTGAGGAAGAAATTCT
>JAFZSK010000080.1 GCA_017620915.1 Clostridia bacterium
CCAGGTCCTGCAGGATGATCAGGCCGTCGCTGATGCCGCCCGGATAGTCCGCCGCATCCAGTCCCAGTTCGCCGAAGGAGCACATCATGCCCTGGGATTCCACGCCGCGGAGCTTGCCGGTCTTGATGGTGTGGCCGCCGGAGACGTTGGCCCCGTCCAGCGCGGTGGGAATGTAGCCGCCCAGGCGCACGTTGGGGGCGCCGGTGACGATCTGGAGCGTGTTGTCCCCCACATCCACCTGGCAGATCTGCAGGTGGTCGGAGTTTTCGTGAGGCTTGACCTCCAGCACGTGGCCGATGACCACGCGCGAAATATCGCCGCCCACGCTGTCCACGCTCTCCACTTTCGAGCCCGAGAGCGTCATCTGCGACGCCAGTTCATGTATTTCTTCTTTAGTCTGCGCTTTTATATCTGTATAACTGAGCATCCACTCTACAGGTGCTTTCATGATCCGATCTCCCCTTTCACATCAGAACTGGCCCAGGAACCGCACGTCGCCCTCGAAGAACTGACGCAGGTCCGTCACGCCGAAGCGCGCCATGGCGGTACGTTCCACACCGATTCCGAACGCGAAACCGCTGTACACTTCGGGGTCAATATTGCACCTTCTGAGCACGTCGGGATGCACCATGCCGCAGCCCAGCACTTCGATCCAGCCTTCGCCCTTGCAGACGCGGCAGCCTTTGCCGCCGCACGCCCAGCAGGAGACGTCAACTTCCGCGCTGGGTTCGGTGAAGGGGAAATGGTGCGGCCGCAGCCGGATCCGCGTGTTGTCGCCGAACATGTATTTGGCGTACACTTCCAGCGTGCCTTTGAGGTCGCCCATGGTGACGCCTTTGTCCACCACCAGGCCCTCGATCTGATGGAAGATCGGAGAATGGGTGGCGTCCATGTTGTCCGCGCGGTACACTTTGCCCGGCGCGATGATGCGGAAGGGCGGTTTGTTGTGCTCCATAACGTGGATCTGCACGCTGGAGGTCTGGGTGCGGAGCAGCATTTTGTCGGTGATGTAGAACGTGTCCTGCGTGTCCCGGGCGGGATGGCCTTCGGGCAGGTTCAGCGCCTCGAAATTGTAGTAGTCGTACTCGATCTCGGGACCGTCGGCAACGGTATATCCCATGCCGATGAACAGCGCCTTCATTTCGTCAATGATCTGATTGATGGGATGCAGCGACCCCTTCTCGCGCACCGTGCCCGGCATCGTGACGTCAACGGCCTCTTTCTTCAGCTTTTCTTCCTGCGCCTTGCGTTTGAGCGCCTCCACGCGCTCGCTGAGCTTCTGCTCCATGTACGCGCGGATCTCGTTGGCACGTTGACCCACCGCCGGCCGTTCCTCGGCGCTCAGCGCGCCCATGCCTCTGAGCACGCCCGTCAGTTCGCCCTTTTTGCCCAAAAACGCCACGCGCAGCTCCTCCAGCTGCCCGAGCACACCGGCCTGCTCGACGCGCTCGTCGAACTTCTGCCTGATCTGGTCAAGACTCTCTCTGATTCCCATACTGTTGTCGCTCCTTCTGTTGTATGTGCGGCTCTGCCGGTCTTCGCCGCGCACGCCGTTTTGCATTGCCCGGCGCCGTCTCGCGCCGCTCCGCTGCCGCAATAAAAAAGCCCCGCCCGTCTCACCTTCCGGCAAGACCTGACAGGGACGAATAAGCATATCCGCGGTACCACCCACATTTTTATCGCATCCGATAAACACTCACTGATGTAACGGTCAGACCCGTTCCGACCTACGCGGCGCGGCATTGCGGGGGCAACGCCGTACGTTCAGCCGGAAAGCTCGGGAGGGAACTTCGGGCCTGCCGCGGACGGGCGATCTCAGCTCCCTGCCCTTCTCTGTGATCCGCACCTCACGCCGTACTTTTCTCCGTCAACGCCTCGCTATTCAGTTACGCGGGCAAGTATACAACTTTGCGGCGTGGATGTCAAATCCTTAATTCCCTAATTCCCTAATTCTCTAATTCCCTAATTCCCTAATTCTCTTAAAGGCTGTTAGTCTCTTCAACGTACGGCATCAGCGCGATCTCCATATTGCCGTTGCGCGTGCGCAGTTCGTCGATAAACGCCTTCTCCTCGGAAGGGTCCTTCATCACGATCCGGAACGACAGGCGGAACATCGAGCCCATGCCGGTGGTCTTGACGCCTACGCTCTCGCAGGCGGACAGATAATGCTTGAAAATATCGTCGAAGACGTCTACATACTCCAGCGACTCCGGTATCGTGATGCGCAGGAGACGCTCTTTGGACAGTTTGCTGTGCTCAAACAGGGGCAGGACGGAGAGCAGGAAGAACAGGAGGGACATGGCCAGCAGGATGATCACGCCGTACGCCAGGTAGCCCAGGCCGAACGCGAGGCCGCCGCACATGGCGATCAATACCGCCGCGATCTCATCGGCGCTGCCCTGAGCAGAACGGAACCGCACCAGGCCGAACACGCCGCCGCCGATGGCAATGCCCACGCCGATATTGCCCTGCACGAACGCCACAATGGTGGCAACCACGAAGGGCAGTATTGCTGTCACGATAAAGAACCGCTTATTGGCTCGAACGCGGAACGACATCACGAACGCGTAGATGAAGCCGGCAACGATCGCCGCCGCCATCATCATGAAGTACGACGTCACAGTGGGCGTGGTCGAAGAAAAGATCGAATCAAACATAATATAAACCTCCCGCGGCAGACCGTATATTCTCGATCGCCTGCTTTTTGTACGCTTCCCCCACTTTGGAGAAGCTGCCTTTGTATATTTTGCCTTTGTCCAGGATGGCCGTGAGCCAGAGGGGCATTGCCTCCTGGACCTTTATTTCCAGCACCGAATTGCCCTCGGGGAGCAGCAGTTCGCCCTCCATGGACACGGTGAGGTCGAGGTCTTCCACACGGTAGCGGGGCGCGTTGTCAATGGTGAGCCGCAGATCGCCCCCGGGCTCAAAAAACGCGGTGCGGTCGTAGATCACCAGGCACGCAGGGGCCAGCTCGCCGTACAGGTCCCGGAAATACGTCAATTCGTCGTTGATCTGACCGCCGCCGCAGATGTCCCCCGCTTTGTCGAAAAACTTTTTGACCTGCGGGAGCGTGGACTGCACGCGCCGCTTGTACACGATGCCGTACGCCTTGCGCTTGAGCTCCAGGAACACGGGCGTGGTGTCGGTAGCCAGACCGTAGGAACGCACCCGCATTTTCTCCTTGAACTCCGGCTTCTCGATGGAGCGCGTGATCAGGCGGTACTCGGGCGTGTCGTAGTACAGCGAGCCGATGGACGTGAGCCCGAACCGGTCCGGCTGCATGCGGCCCTCGATGGCGCGGCGGAAATACGCCTCCTGCTCGGCGGTGATGATGTACTTCAGCTCGTAGCGCTTCATGACCACCACGGGGTCGTCAACGACCTGTACTTTCGTGGAAGGTACGGCGGCAACGGCGGCAGCCGGCATATCAGAGCCTGATCCGGATGACAAATTCGCCATTGTTGACCTCCGCTTCCACGCGGCCGTTCATCGCCTTCACCGCGTCGCGCAGATATGAAAGGCCGAGACCGCTGCCGGGCTTGCCGTCGGCGTTTTCCAGTCGCACGAACCGGTCGAACACCTGCCGGACTTTGCCTTTGAGCGCCAGTTCGGTGTCGTTGACGCAGCTGATCTCCGTGTAGCCGCCTTCGGTCTGACAGAGCATCAGACTGGCGCGCGTGAGGGAGAATTTCAGCGCGTTGCCCACGATCTCCGTCAACATATTCCGCGCCGCGTCCTCATCGCCCGTGAACCGCACGTTGTCCTGTATATCCAGTGTGAGCGTCTTGCCCTGCTTCGCGAACAGCGCCTGCGCGTGCTCCCCGGCCTCGGTGGCGGCGGCGGACAGATCGTACTCCGCCTTCTCTGGTTTCGCCTCGAACAGCGAAAGTTCGGCGAGCTGCCGGGCGGTATTGTTCATTTTGCTCACCTGGCGGCGGATCGACTGCGTGTGCTCAGAGGCGCCGTTTTCCAGCTCCAGTATTTCCGCGTCGGCGGCAATTACCGTCAGCGGCACCTTAAACTCTTTCTCCGCCTCGGCTATGAACTGTTTCTGTTTGCGATCAACGCCCTCCATCGGCTTCAGCAGCCGCGGCGTTACCAGCAGCAGGAACACGAACCACAGCACCAGCGAGGCCGCGCCGCTGATCAGCGAGATGGCGAGCATGCGGTTTACCGGACGCAGCTGTTCCGACCGCTCCAGCGCAATAACATATTTCGTATCCGCGTCTTTATCTTTGAATACGCGGTAGCGGTAGACGGTGTTGACCCAGCCGGTCTTGCCGTTTTTCTCGCCGCGCAGTTTCCGGGCCAGAGTCACGGCGTCTTCGTCGGAGAGTTCGGTCTGATTGACGGGATCTGCCAGCAGGTTTTTTTCCTTGTCAAAGCCGATCATAAAATAGCGCGCGCCGGAGTCCGGCTCCTCGCCGTCAACAATTTGCTGCGTGGCCCGATCCGCGTCGCCGGCCGCCGCGGCAAAGCTGATCAGGTTGACCGCCAGCAACAGTACCGCCGCCAGCACGAACGCCGCCAGCAACGCGTAAATGATGAATTTGCGTCTGAATTTATCCATTGTCCGTCACCAGCCCGTAGCCTTTCCCCGGCATGTACGCGATGCGCGAGTGTGCACCCAGCCGGCCGAATTTCGTGTTGAGCGCGCCTATATATATGTGTTTGGTGAAGCCGTCGGGCAGCTCTCCGCCGCCGGCAACGGCCTTCAAAAACTCAAGTTCCGCCGCCGTGACGCAGATCTCAGCCGCGTCCACGCCGTTTCCGTACCGCAGCCGGGATCCGCCCTCGTCCGCGAGCACGTCGCCGGCGGTGAATGTCGCTTTGCGCGTGGTTTTGTCCGCCGTTTCGGAAAGCACGGCCCGCAGCGCGTCGGGTTCAAACGGGTACGGCAGGTACGCGCATACCGGCAGCGCCTGTTCGAGCAGCTCGCGGGTGACGATCTTGTCCGTGAGCACCACGACCGGGATCCCGCGGCCGGCAATATCCGCCGCCAGCGTTTCAAGCTCTACCCGGGCGAGGCCGTTGTCAACGACCGCCAGTTCAAACTCCGCGTCGTCAACTTTGGCCAGCGCCTGCACGCCGTCAAAAGCGGTAGCGAGCTCGTGCCCGTCCGCTTCCAGCAGCGTCTCCAGCGCCTTCAACAGGTCCCTGTCCGATATGGTGAGCAGTATACGCATCCAAGTTCCTCCCCGGTCTCGCCGCCAAGCGGCTTTTGCAATATGCATTTTACCATAAACCGCAAAAGAAAAAACGGCTTTTTTGTGTTTTTTTGCTATTTTTATAATGCGGTCAAAGCGCAACCGTTTCGGGCGGCCGTGCGCCTTAATGTGACCCGCGCAAATTGATTTGTTAAAATTAATAAAAAAGGGCTGTTTATCCGCCTCGCACTAAGCAGGGAAATAAACAGCCCCTTTTTTTATCCGTTATTTCTTCTTTTTGCCGATCAGGATGCCCGCCAGGATGCCGGTGGAGCACAACAGCAGCATGATCACCGCCAGCATCACGATCGTGCCGGTCGACCAAAAGCCCGAGCCGGACGTTTTGCCCGATTCACCGGTGACCGGCGCGGCAGTAGTCAGCGGCGCGTCCGTCGTCCCGGGTTCCGCAGTTGCTCCGGGCTCCGCGGTGGCGTCGGGGTCTTCCTCAAATCCGGCCGGGTACAGCGTATACGGAATGATCGCCGCCGCCTTGCGGCCGGTGCCCTGCTCCTCCGCCGTGACCAGCACATAGTGCATACGCATCATATCGTCCGAAGTAAGCGGATCAAGCGTGGCTTTCGTGCCGTCCGCGATCTTTTCGGAATTGATCTCGCCGTCGAAGCCGCAGTAGTACCACGATACGTTGACGTCCGCCGTAGCGTTTTTGACCGCGACTTCGGCATCGATCGGTTTGCCTGCGTAGTACGTGGAGAACATGCCGGAGCCGTCCGCGGCGGCAACTTCCAGCGCCCCGTCCTCCGGCAGCGGGAAGATCGCGCAGATCTCACAGTATTTGCCCAGCTTGCGGCTGTTGAAGTAGCGCGGGTTGGTGGAGGCGATGATCGAGTTGTTGATAACGGCGTTGATGCTGCCCGCCAGTTCGTAACCGGGCTCCGCTACTACCGCGAGTTTCAGCATGTACACATGGCCTTTGCTGAAGTTGTGCACATCGCCGCCGTCTCTGGCCATCTCTTCAAACGTAAAACCGCCGTCGCCGGACTCGTACCAGGTCCCGGCCGCGCCGACCGCGAACAGGTCGACGTGACTGTACTGATCCGGCTCGAATAAGTATGACTGTCCGGCGCCGTCAACGGGTGGGACCACTCCGGTGATGTTGACGTAGGTGACCACGTTATCGTAATCGATCGGCCCGTAACTCGCGGTGATGCGCATCGTGTTGCCGCTGACCTTGAATTCGGCGGGCGCGCCGTTGACCGAGACCGTCACGGACGGTGAAAACGCATGGCTTTCATCGCACTGTACCATAGTCACGAATTTGTAGTACCAGCCCTGCCGGAACACGGGCCGGTCCTCCGGGCGCTCGTAATTGGTGGGCATCGTCTGATAATTCTCGCCGTCCTGCGACTCGTACCAGATGGCTCCGGCGCCGGGCATCGAGGGACTGCAGCCGGCCGAGGCGGAATCAAGGTCAAAATAATAATCCGGTTCCCAGCCGATCACGGGCGTCGCGAGGTCAATGATATCCACCTGCTCGATGCTGCTCCCGGCATACGCGGGCACAACGCTCCCGACCGCGGCGGTTAGCAGCGCGCACACAGCGCACAATACAATAATAACTAAATATCTGTTTCGTTTCATGGCAGTCGTCCTCCAAAAACGTTTCTACTTGGCTTAATTATAATCCACGGCGCCGTATTATTCAACCATCAGCCATCCATAACTTAAAACTTAAAACCAATAACTTAAAATGTAAAATCCTTAACTTAAAACTTAAAACTTATAACTTATAACTTATAACATATCAAAGAAGAAAAGCAGCTCGGCCCGTTTCGCCTTGCTGCTTTTCCCTGCCGTTGACCGGCTGCACATATGAACATTTGTATCGAGCGGTTATTACACCAGTTCGATGATGGCCATGGTGGCGGCGTCGCCGCGGCGGGCGCCGGTCTTATAAATGCGGGTGTAACCGCCTTTACGGTCCTTGTATTTCTGAGCGATCTCATCAAAGAGCTTGTTCAGAACTTTGTTCTCGTTGCCGTCGCCGCTCTTGGTCTTGTAGATCCAGTTCGCAGCCAGTTTTCTCGCGGCCAGTCTGGACGGTTTGTCAACGCGCACCAGCTCGGTGGTCACTTCGCGGTCCGCGAATTTCGTGAACTTGCGGCCGTTCTTGGATGTGGCAACTACCGTCAGCTTCTTGCCCTTGGAATCTACGGGCACTTTGCTGACTTTGACCTGTTTGGTCTCAAAATTATCGGCTTCTTTGACCGCGGACGTGATCAGGCGCTCGGTGATGCTCTGAACTTCCTTAGCGCGGGATTCGGTGGTAACGATCCGGCCGTTCTCCAGGAGCGCGGTGGTAAGTCCTCTCAGTATGGCTTTTCTCTGATCGGCTCTGCGGCCTAACTTTCTGTATGCCATGGTTTATGTACCTCCAATATTATTCTTCACTCTGTTTCAGCGAAAGGCCCATGGAGTTCAGTTTGAGAATAACTTCCTCCAGCGACTTTCTGCCTAAGTTACGGACCTTCATCATTTCGTCTTCGGTCTTGTTCACCAGGTCGCCGACGGTGTTGACACCGGCTCTCTTGAGGCAATTGTAAGACCGCACCGACAGATCCAGGTCGTCAATGGTCATTTCGAGGCTCCCGCCGTCAATTTCCTGTACCGCGTTGTCAACGACGCTCGTGCGCAGCGGTCTGGGAGAATTGAGATCCATGAACAGTCCGAGCTGATCCACCAGGATCTGCGCGCTCTGGCCGATGGCTTCCTTGGGCGTAAGCGCGCCGTTGGTCCAAACTTCCAGAGTCAGCTTGTCGAAGTCGATCATATTGCCTACGCGGGTATTTTCGACGTAGTAATTGACCTTCTTCACGGGCGAGAAGATGGAGTCGATGGGGATCACGCCGATCGCCATATTGTCCGTCTTGTTCTTGTCCGCGCTCCGCCAGCCGGTAGCGGTGCCGACTTCCATCTGGATGTCCAGCACACCGTCGCCGTTCATGGTGCAGATATACTGATCGGGGTTGAGGATCTCTACGTCAGAGCCGCATTTGATGTCGGCGGCGGTGACCACACCGCGCTCGCTGGCATGCAGAGATACCATCTTGTTGCCCTCGGAATAGAGCTTGAAACCTACATTTTTGATGTTCAGCACAATTTCCGTAACATCTTCCACAACGCCGGGTATAGTAGAAAATTCGTGACTTACACCTTCAATTTTTACGTTCAGAGCAGCCGAGCCCGGAAGTGACGACAGCAGTATTCTCCTTAACGAGTTACCGAGAGTGATGCCGTAGCCTCTAAGCAGAGGTTCCACAACAAACTTGCCGTATGTTTCCAGTTCATCGGTTTCCACACATTCAATGTTTGGCTGTATCTTATCGCTCACAGATTACTCCTCCTTTGCAATAAATATGAAGATGAACAATTACTTACTATACAACTCGACGATCAAGTGCTCCTGTACAGGGAAGTCGATATCTTCCCGCTTGGGCAGGCAGACAACTTTGCCGGCAAGGGCATCTCTGTCAAATGTAAGCCACTGCGGAAGAATGCGGCCTTCGGTTTCGCTGAGGATGATCTTCAGCGCGTCATTGTTCTTGAATTTTTCTCTGACTTCGATCGTGTCATCGGCGGAGATCAGGTAGGACGGGATGTTCACCGTTCTGCCGTTGACGGAGAAGAAAGCGTGAGTGACCATCTGACGGGCCTCTCTGCGGGTGCGGGCAAGGCCGAGACGGAAGACAACGTTGTCCAGACGGCGCTCGATCGTGGTGAGCAGGATCTCACCGGTGATGCCGGGGGTCTTTGCGGCTTTCTCATAGTAGCTGTGGAACTGCTTCTCGAGGATGCCGTATACGAACTTGACTTTCTGCTTCTCGTTCAGCTGGTTGGCGTATTCGCTCTTCTTGCGTCTGCGCTGACCGCCGGGATTGCGTTTATTGGATTCGCTCTTGGATTTTTTGGTATAGCCCATTACCGCGGGGGAAATGTCCAGCGCTCTGCAGCGTTTGACAATGGGCTGCATATTTTTAGCCATAATAATTTTCCTCCTTTACCTGATCAAACTCTGCGTCTCTTGGGCGGTCTGCAGCCATTGTGAGGAATGGGAGTCTCGTCCTTGATCATCGTGACGTCAAGGCCCGCGACCTGCAGCGCGCGGATAGCGGATTCACGGCCCTGGCCGGGTCCCTTAACGAAGACCTCGACAGTCTTGAGTCCGTGCTCCATGGCAGCCTTGGCGGCTGTTTCCGCAGCGGATTGCGCAGCGAAGGGAGTATTTTTCTTGGAACCGCGGAAACCGAGGCCGCCTGCGCTGGCCCAGGAAATGGTATTTCCGTTGGTGTCCGTGATAGTTACTATAGTATTATTGAAACTGGAGCGGATGTGAGCCTGGCCGTTTTCAATATACTTGCGTTCTTTTTTCTTACCTCTGACAGCTCTTTTCTGTCCGGATGCAGCCATGATTCAAACCTCCCCTTATTTCTTTTTGCCGGCGACCGTCTTGCTGGGGCCTTTTCTGGTCCGGGCATTGGTCTTGGTGCGCTGTCCGCGAACGGGCAGACCGGTTCTGTGACGCTTGCCTCTGTAGCAGTTGATCTCTATCAGACGCTTGATGTTGAGCGCGGTCGCTCTGCGCACGTCGCCTTCTACAATGTATTCTTTGTCAATGACATCTCTGAGTTTGCCGATGTCATCTTCGGTCAGATCTTTAACTCTGACATCGGGATCTACTCCGGTCTTGTCGAGGATCTCTTTCGCCTTGGTACGGCCGATGCCGTATATATAGGTCAATCCGATCTCGATGCGCTTATCTCTGGGTAAATCCACGCCTGCAATTCGAGCCATGTGTTTGTACACCTCCAAAAATATTAAAGCCTTTTAAAAAGTCTCTATATTGACATTTTGATGGTTCATGTCAAGCATGCAGCCGCACCACAAAATGAGAATATTCAAGCATAAAAACGCCGCTGTGTCCGCCTTTCCGGCAGAGACACGGCGTCAGTTTCATTGTTCAGCGTCAGCCCTGCTTCTGCTTATGTTTCGGATAAGCATCGCAAATGACCATTACTTTACCTTTTCTTTTGATAACCTTGCACTTATCGCAAATAGGTTTTACGGACGGTCTAACTTTCATGATGTATTCTCCTCCTGATCCTCTTCTTTGATGGGCAAAGCCGGGCGGTCATCTGCGCCGGACAATGCGTCCGCGGCTCAGATCGTACGGAGACAGTTCCAACGATACAGAGTCGCCTTTGACGATTTTAATATAGTTAGTTCTGATTTTACCGGAAACATGCGCGATGACAACGTGCCCGTTCTCCAGCGAGACCCGGAACACACAGTTGGGCAATACCTCCTGTACAACGCCATCTACTTCGATAACATCTTCTTTTGACAAGTCGTCATTCCTCCCAAAATTTTGCAAAGACTAAAGCGTAGTCACTATCGGCTCTCCCGCAGTTATGATGACAGTGTTTTCATAATGCGAGCACAGCTTCCGGTCCTTCGTCAGAACGGTCCATTTGTTTGATGCCACTTCCACTTCATATCCGCCGGCGTTTATCATCGGTTCGATGGCGATGGCCATGCCGGGCGTCAGTCTCGGACCCCTGCGGGCGCTCCGGAAATTCGGAACTTCCGGATCTTCGTGCATTTCCCGGCCGATGCCGTGGCCGGTGTAGTCCCGCACCACAGAGTAGCCGTTTGCTTCCGCGTGATCCTGGACCGCGCCGGATATGTCGGTGATACGGTTACCGGCCTCGCACTGTTCCAGCGCCTTGAAGAAGCATTCTTCAGTCACTTTCACCAGCCGCGCGGCCTCTTCGGACACGTTCCCGACCATATAAGTACGGGCGGCGTCCGCCTGCAAACCTCTGTACACCGCACCCACGTCCACGCTGACAATGTCCCCTTCTTTGAGGATACGGTCGCCCGGAATGCCGTGGATGAGCTCTTCATTGACCGACGCGCAGACCGCGCCGGGGAAGTCGATCCCGCCGAAATAATTGGGTACACCCAAAAACGACGGAAGCGCACCATTCTTTATTATACACTCTTTAGCGAATTTGTCAATATCTTTTGTGCTGATTCCGGCAGAAATTTTTTCATGCAGCAGTGCAAATACCTCCTGCAGCACCTTCCCGGCGTCGATCATTCGCATTATTTCGCTGTGAGACTTGATGGTTATCATTTTCAGACCCCTTTGATCTCCAGTGCGGCCAATATGTTGGCGAACGTGTCGGCAACGACTTCTTCGCTGTTGACCTTCACCAGCTTGCGGGCATTGCGGTAATACTCGATCAGCGGCTCTGTATCGCGGTGATACGCGGCCATGCGGGCGGCAATGACTTTCGGCTTGTCATCCTCGCGCATTATCAGCGAGCCGCCGCACACGGGGCAGCAGTCGCCGATGTTGCTGTGCTTCAGGTTGTACGAAAGCTTGCACGCGGCGCAGACCCGGCGGTAGGCCAGGCGTTCCACGAGTTTGTCCTCGCTGACAACGATATCCACCGCACGGTCGATCTTGCGGCCGTCTTCCGCGAGGATATTGTCCAGCGCCTCCGCCTGCGGGATCGTGCGCGGGAAACCGTCGAGAATGAAGCCCTTGGCGCAGTCCTCTTCGGCGAGCCGCGCTTTGACCATGCCGATCGTCACGTCGTCCGGCACCAGGCAGCCCTGTGAAATGTACTGATCCGCCAGTTTACCCAGCTCAGTACCCTCGCTGATATTGGCGCGGAAGATATCTCCGGTGGAGATGTGCGGGATATCCAGCAGTTCCGACAGTCTGTTGGCCGCGGTACCCTTGCCGGCGCCCGGCGCTCCGAGAAAGATCAGATTCATATTGCTCCCCTTCCGGTGCGCGGAGGCACCATTACAGCAGACAAAACACCCGCAAGGGATATTTCCCCTGCGGATGTCCGTAAAATTTCATCAATCCAGGAAACCTTTGTAGTTTCTCATCAGCAGCTGCGCTTCGAGCTGCTTCACGGTCTCCAGAGCCACACCGACAAGGATCAGCACGGTCGTGCCGCCGAACCAGAGTTCGACTTTGGCAATGTCTTTGCTGAAGTAGCCGGAAATGATCTGAACGATCGAGGGCAGGACCGCCAGCACCGCCAGGAAGATGGCGCCGAACCAGGTGAGCTTGTGGGAAGACTTCTTGATGAAGTCCGCCGTGGGCTGGCCGGGACGGATGCCGGGGACAAAGCCGCCGTTCTTCTTCAGGTTGTTGGCAATATCGTTCGGATCGAAGTAAACGATATTGTAGAAGAACGTAAACGCAACGATGAGCAGCGCATACACCAGCACGTACCACCAGGAGTTGCCCTTCGAGAAGTTGTTGATTAAGCCCGCGAAGCCTTTGGTAGCTGTGGACTTACCCATGAACGCGACGATCGTAGGCGGGAACTGCAGCATCGACATGGCGAAGATGATGGGCAGCACGCCGGAGGAGTTGACCTTCAGCGGGATGTGCGTATTCTGACCGCCGTAGATCTTGCGGCCGACAACGCGCTTCGCGTACTGCACCGGGATCCTTCTCTCGCCGCCTTCCATCCAGACGACGGCAACGATGACCGCCAGGAAGATCAGCAGGAGGACAACGACCACCGAGATGTTGAGCACGGTGCTCTTGGAAAGTCTCTGATCGGCAGTGCCGAACATGTAGTTCCAGAGCTTCATGGTGACGCTGGGGATGTTGGCCACGATACCGGCGAAGATCAGCATGGAGATACCGTTGCCGATACCCACTTCGGTGATCTTCTCGCCCAGCCACATCAGGAACGTGGTACCGGCGGAGAACGCTATCACAACGATCAGGAAGGTGTTGAGGTCAAACTTGCCGCTCGGCGCGAACAGGTTGATCGTGGAATCCTGAATGTTGAAGTACAGCATGATCGACTGGAACAGCGCCAGACCGACCGCCACGTAACGTGTGATCTGATTGATCTTCTTTCTGCCTTCTTCGCCGCCCTCTTTGGACAATCTCTCCAGAGCGGGGATCGCCACAGTGAGCAGCTGGATAATAATCGATGCGTTAATGTACGGGCTGATACCGAGCGAGAACAGCGAAACCTGCTGGAACGCACCGCCGGTAAGCAAGTCCATAAACTTGAAAAGTCCGTTGCCTGAGAGAGATGAAAGCGCGTCAGACGTCAGTCCGGGGATCGCGATATGGCAGCCCACACGGAAGATGACGATGAGTAAGAGTGTCATAAGTATCTTCTTCCGGAGTTCGGGGACCCGGAATGCGTTCTTAATAACCTCTAATGTTTTCATCTCAGATCACCTCGGCCTTTCCGCCCGCCTGGGCGATCTTTTCGGCCGCGGTCTTGGTGAAGCGTGTCGCCTGGATAGTGACTTTCTTCGTAAGTTCGCCGTTGCCCAGGATGCTGAGACCGTCGAATTCCTTGCGGACAAGGCCTTTCTCGGTCAGCGTCTCCAGGTTGACAACGTCGCCGTCATTGAAATGCTCGTCGATGATGTGCAGGTTGATCTCGGCGTACACGAGCGCCCAGCGTTTGCGGCCGAAGCCTCTCTTGGGCATCCTTCTGTACAGCGGGGTCTGGCCGCCTTCGAAGCCGGGACGAACTCCGCCGCCGGAACGGGCTTTCTGGCCTTTGTGACCTCTGCCGCCGGTCTTGCCGTTGCCCGAACCGTGGCCGCGGCCTTTTCTGAACGCCTGGCGGTTTGCCCCCAAACCGGGTTGTAAATCATAAATTTTCATTGCGAAGTCCTCCTCAGATCTCTTCCACCTTTACCAGGTGAGACACGACGTTGATCATGCCCCTGGTCTGAAGGTTGTCCGGCTGCGTGACGCTGTGGCCTATCCGCTTGAGCCCGAGAGCCTTTACGGTCGCCTTCTGCTTTTCCACAACCTTGTTCGTACTTTTGATCAGCGTGATTTTAAGTGCCATTGTCAATTTCCTCCTTATTACAGAATGTCGTCAATGGCCTTGCCGCGCAGACCCGCAACCTCTTCCACCGTCTTCAGCGACTTGAGCGCTTCGATGGTAGCTTCCACCATATTGTGGGGGTTGTTGGAACGGAGAGATTTGGTACGGATGTCTTTGATACCCGCCAGCTCTACTACCGCACGCACGGGGCCGCCGGCAATAACGCCGGTACCTTCGGCAGCGGGCTTCAGCAGCACTCTGCCGGCGCCGAACTCACCGATGATCTCGTGGGGGATCGTGGTCCCTACCATAGGAACGGTGATCAGGTTTTTCTTCGCGTCTTCGGTGCCTTTTCTCACGGCTTCGGTCACTTCGGCAGCTTTGCCGAGGCCAACGCCCACGCGACCGTTCTCGTCGCCGACAACGACCAGCGCGCTCCATCTGAAGTTGCGGCCGCCTTTAACAACTTTCGTCACTTTCCCGAGATGGACAAGCTTTTCTTTGAATTCACTGGTTTCCCGCTGGGTGTTATTGGAATTGTTATGTTCCATATTGCTCCTCCTTGTGATTAAAAGTTGAGGCCGGCTTCACGGGCAGCGTCGGCAAGCGCCTGCACTCTGCCGTGATAGGGATAACCGCCGCGGTCGAACACCACGTCTTTGATCCCGGCGTCAATGGCCTTCTCGGCAACGCGTTTGCCCACCGCTTTCGCAGCGTCAATGTTGCCGCCGTGCGCGATCTCGGACTTCAGCTCCAGCGTGGAAGCGGAAACGAGCGTGCGCCCTGTGGTATCGTCAATTATCTGAGCGTAAATATGGGACAGACTTCTGAAAACATTCAGTCTCGGGCATTCAGGAGTGCCGGACACCTTGCGTCTCACGCGCACATGTCTTCTCTGGCGAATCTGGTTCTTGCTGAGTTTATTTGCCATCTTGAGTCAACTCCCTTCTTACTTCTTAGAGGCGCCGGTCTTGCCTTCTTTGCGCCGGATGTGCTCGTCAGAGTACTTGATACCTTTGCCTTTGTAGGGCTCGGGCGGTCTCTTGCCGCGGATCTTGGCCGCGAACTCGCCTACGACCTGCTTGTCGCAGCCGCTGACGGTGATGTGGTTCTGATCGGGCACTTCAACTTTGATCCCTTCGGGCGGGATCATATCGATCTGGTGAGAGTAACCGAGATGCAGCACCAGAGTGTTCCCCTGCAGCTGAGCTCTGTAACCAACGCCGGTGATCTCCAGCTTCTTGGAGAAGCCTTTCGTAACGCCGTCGACCATGTTGTGGAGCAGCGAGCGGGTAAGCCCGTGGAGCGAACGCTCGAACTTGTCGTCGCTGGGTCTTGCGATGAGCACCTTCCCGTCTTCTTTGCTGATCTGCATCGTGGGATGGAACGTGCGGGTCATTTCGCCCTTGGGTCCCTTGACGGTCACGGTGTTGCCTTCCTTCAGCTCGACTTCAACGCCGGCGGGAATGGCGATCGGTTGTTTACCAATTCTTGACATTTAAATATCCTCCAATCTTAAGATTCCGAGCCGCGGCCGGAGCCGCCGCCCTTTTCAGATTATAGATTTACCATACGTAGGCCATTACTTCGCCGCCGATACCCAGTTTTCTGGCTTTCTTGTCGGTCATAATGCCCTGAGAGGTGGAAATGACAGCGATTCCGAGACCGCCCAGCACTCTGGGCAGTTCGCCGGCGCCCGCGTACACGCGCAGACCCGGTTTGGAGATTCTCTTGATGCCGGAGATGACCGACTTCTTGTTGGCGGTGTATTTCAGCACCAGGCGGATAACGCCCTGCCTGTCATCGTCGAGCTTCTGGATCTCTTTGATGTAGCCTTCTTCCAGCAGGATCTCGGCGATAGCCATTTTGATGTTGGAAGCGGGGATGTCAACGGTCTCCAGCTTGGCCGTTCCGGCATTGCGGATACGGGTGAGCATGTCGGCAATTACGTCTGTGATTTGCATAGCGATTTCCTCCTTTTACCAGCTGGCTTTTCTTACGCCGGGGATCTGGCCTTTGTAAGCCAGTTCACGGAAGCAGATACGGCAAACTCCGTATTTCCTGATGTAAGCGTGAGGACGTCCGCAGATCTTGCATCTGTTGTACGCTCTGGTAGAAAACTTGGGCTCTCTCTGCTGTTTGAGCTTCATTGATAACTTTGCCATAATTTACCTCCGTCAGTTCTTTTCAAAGGGCATACCCATGAGTTTCAGCAGGTAGCGCGCTTCTTCGTCGGTCTTGGCGGTGGTCACGAAAATGACGTCCATGCCTCTGACCTTGTCGATCTTGTCGTATTCGATCTCCGGGAAGATGATCTGCTCTTTGAGGCCCAGGGCGTAGTTGCCGCGGCCGTCGAAGGCGCCCGCGTTGACGCCGTGGAAGTCACGGATACGCGGAAGCGCGATGTTGATCAGCTTGTCGGCGAACACGTACATGCGGAGGTCGCGCAGGGTGACCTTGCAGCCGACGTTCATGCCTTCACGGACTTTGAAGTTCGCGATGGACTTCTTGGCCTTGGTGACGACCGGCTTCTGACCGGTGATCTTCATCAGGTCGCCGCAGGCGGCTTCGAGCGCCTTGGGGTTGTCGCGGACTTCGCCCAGACCCATGTTGATGACGATCTTTTCGAGTTTCGGGATCTCCATCGGGCTCTTGTACTTGAACTGCTCCATCATTGCGGGGGCAATTTCCTTGATATACTTTTCTTTAAGTCTTAACATGATCTAGCCTCCTAAATGATCAGCGGTCAATGGGCGTCTTGATGTCGGCGCCGCACTTCTTGCAGACGCGCACCTTGGTCTTCTTGTCGCCGTCAACGACGATCTTGTGACCGACGCGGGTGGGTTTGCCGCAGGAAGGGCAGATGACCATCACATTGGATACATGCACGGGGCCTTCGCGTCTGATGATGCCGCCCGGTTCCGTAGCGCCGCGGGACTTCATATGCTTGGTGATCATATTATAGCCTTCGACGGTCACGGTCTCGTTCTTCACATCGACTGCCAGCACCTTGCCCTCTTTCGCCTTGGTGTGACGTGTACCGATAACGTAAACTTTATCGCCTTTTTTAATATTCATAAATTTACCCTCCTGCACATCACAGCACTTCAGGTGCCAGGGACACGATCTTCATGTAATCGTCGTCTCTCAGTTCTCTCGCCACAGGCCCAAAGATACGGGTCCCGCGGGGGTTCTTGTCCTCTTTGATCAGGACCGCGGCGTTCTCGTCGAAGCGGATGTAGGTGCCGTCGGCTCTGCGGATACCGCGCTTGGTGCGCACGATAACGCATTTCACGACTTCGCCCTTCTTGACCATGCCGCCGGGGGTGGCGGTCTTCACGGCGCAGACGATGACGTCGCCGATGTTGGCGTAACGTCTCTTGCTGCCGCCCAGGACCTTGATGCACATAAGCTCTTTGGCACCGGTGTTGTCCGCAGCTTTAAGCATTGTCTGAACTTGTATCATAACGTTTTACCTCCTGTGCCTCAGCGAGCCTTCTCGATGATCGACACGAGTCTGTAACGCTTGTCCTTACTGAGCGGTCTGGTCTGCATTACTTCGACGGTATCGCCAACATGAGCTTCGTTTGCCTCGTCGTGAGCCTTCAATTTGTACGTTCTTTTAATAACCTTCTGGTAAAGGGGGTGCTTTACGCTGTCGGTAACGGTGACAACGATCGTCTTGTCCATCTTGTCGCTGGTGACAATACCCACCATGGTCTTTCTTAAATTTCTGTCAGCCAATTGAATTACCTCCTTCCGAAGCATTACTGCTCATTCTGCTTTTCCCTGATGACAGTGCGCACGCGGGCAATGTCGCGCTTGATGTAGCGGACCTGCACGGGGTTGTCAACGGGGCTGGTAGCTCTCTTAAAACGCAGCTTGAACAGCTGAGCCTTAAGGTCCTGTTCCTCTGCCCGGAGCTCTTCAACGGACATCTTACGGATCTTTTCTCTGTAATCTTTCGCTTTCATTATGCATTCTCCTCCGTATTAGTCTCCTCGGCGGGAACTTCCGCTTCTTCGACGGCGTCAATGCCTTCTCTGGCGATGATCTTGCACTTGATGGGCAGTTTATGCATTGCCAGTCTGAGCGCCTCTTTGCTCTGCTCCTCGGCGATGCCGCCGATCTCGAACAGCACGCGGCCCGGCTTGACTACCGCTACCCAGTATTCGGGCGAACCTTTACCGGAACCCATTCGGGTCTCAGCGGGCTTCTTGGTGACCGGTTTGTCAGGGAAGATCTTGATCCAGACCTGACCGCCTCTTTTTACGGAACGGGTCAGCGCGATACGCGCGGCTTCGATCTGGTTGCTGGTGATCCAGCCGCATTCCGCAGCCTGAAGACCGTAATCGCCTTCGTAGACTTTGTTGCCGCGGTACGCTTTGCCCTTCATACGGCCTCTCTGAACTTTTCTATGTTTTACTCTTTTCGGCATTAACATGATTATTCAGCACTCCCTTCAGCGGCGGGCGCGGCTTTGGCGGCCGGCAGCACTTCGCCTTTGTAGATCCAGACTTTGACGCCGATCTTGCCGTAGGTGGTGTTGGCCTCGGCGAAGCCGTAGTCAATGTCGGCACGCAGCGTCTGCAGCGGAATGGTTCCTTCGTGGTACTGCTCGGTGCGGGCAATTTCCGCGCCGCCCAGTCTGCCGCCGCACGCGGCCTTGATGCCCAGGGCGCCGGCGCGCATGGTGCGCTGCATGACGGATTTCATAGCTTTCCGGAAGGAAGTTCTCTTCTCCAGCTGGCCGGCAATGTTCTCGGCGCAGAGCTGAGCGTCCAGATCGGGGCTCTTGATCTCGAACACGCTGACGTTGATGGCTTTGCCGGTGAGCTGCTTCAGCTCGGCGGTAAGCTCGTCGCGGAGCGCGCCGTTCTTGCCGATCACGGCGCCGGGTTTGGCGGTCTCGATGTTGACCAGCACTTTGCCCGCGTTGCGCTCGATGACAACTTTGGAGATACCGGCGGTGTAAAGCTTCTTCTTGATGTGCTCGCGGATCTTATGGTCTTCAACGAGGTAGTCGGCAAAATTCTTTTTGTTCGCGTACCACTTGGAATCCCAGTCTTTGATAACTCCTACTCTAAGTCCGTGAGGATTAACTTTCTGTCCCATAACTTACCTCCTCAGTCTCTTTCCTTCAGCACCACGGTGATGTTGCTGGTTCTCTTGTTGATGCGCATTCCGCGGCCTCTCGCCGCAGCTCTCATACGTTTGAGCGTGGGGCCCTGATTGGCGAAGCACTCGGCCACATACAGTTTCTCGGAATCGAGTTCAAAGTTGTTGACCGCGTTGGCTTCGGCGGATTTGAGAAGCTTGAAGATGAGTTCGGAAGCGGCTTTGGGCGTGAAGCGCACGATGGCGTATGCTTCGTCCAGTTTCTTGCCCCGGATCAGGTCCAGCACGATCTTGACTTTGCGGGCGGAAATGCGCGCGTAGTTGAGAGTGGCTTTGCCCTGGTCGCGGCCGATGCCCAGCACCTTGCGCTCGCGCTTGGAAAGGATGAAGGGCTTGTTGCTCTTGCGGCTCTCGGCGTTGTATTTCTCAATGAGTTCTTCTCTTTTGTCGAGAAGCTCCTGGCTGCTTAAAATTTTACGTTCCAATGCTTGTCCCTCCCCTTATCAGCGCTTTACAGAGCTGGAGTTCTCACTCTTGTTGGTGTGGCCTCTGAACGTTCTGGTGGGAGCGAACTCGCCGAGTTTGTGCCCGACCATTTCTTCGGTGATGTACACCGGAACGTGCTTTCTGCCGTCATGCACCGCGATAGTGTGTCCGACCATCTGAGGGAAGATCGTGGAAGCGCGCGACCAGGTCTTGATGACGATCTTCTCGTTCTTCTCGTTCATTGCAAGGATTCTGTCCATGAGACGCTTTTCAACGAAAGGTCCTTTTTTAATAGATCTGCTCATACGTTACCTCCTGCGATTACTTGCCGTTTCTTCTTCTGACGATCATCTTGTCGGAAGCCTTCTTCTTTTTCCGGGTCTTATAGCCCAGAGTGGGTTTGCCCCAAGGAGTGACCGGGCTGGGCATACCTACGGGAGATTTGCCTTCGCCGCCGCCGTGGGGGTGGTCGACCGGGTTCATTACCACGCCGCGCACGTGAGGACGGATGCCCATCCATCTCTTGCGGCCGGCTTTACCGAGGCTGACGTTTTCGTGATCCGCGTTGCCGACGGTGCCGATGGTGGCTTTGCAGATGATCGGTACCATGCGGACTTCGCCGGAGCCGAGGCGGACGGAGGCGTTGACGCCTTCCTTGGCCATCAGCTGAGCGCTGGCGCCCGCAGTGCGCACGAGCTGCGCGCCTTTGCCGGGTTTCATCTCGATGTTGTGGATAACAGTGCCTACCGGGATATCGGAGAGGGGCAGCGCGTTGCCGGGTTTGATGTCGGCGCCGTGGCCGGACTCGACGGTGTCGCCCACTTTCAGTCCCTGAGGATGAATGATGTAGCGCTTTTCGCCGTCGGCGTATACCAGCAGGGCAATGTTCGCGGAGCGGTTGGGATCGTACTCGATGGAGGCAACTTTCGCCGGAATTCCGTCTTTGTCGCGCTTGAAGTCAACGACTCTGTACTGTCTCTTGTTGCCGCCGCCGTGATGACGTACGGTGATACGTCCGTAGGAGTTGCGGCCGGCGTTCTTTTTGACGTTGGTCATGAGCGTTTTGATCTCGCTCTTGCCGGTGATCTCCTCGAAGGTGGATACGGTCATCTGCCGTCTGGCAGGCGTGGTCGGATTATATTTCTTAATACCCATAATTCCTGTCCTCCTGCATCACTGCGCAAATCCGTAATCTTCAATAACGGACTTGTACTTCTTGGTCTTCTTCTGGCCGCCCGCGGTGTATTCAAGGGTCTTGGGATCGGTGTCGATGCGGACAACTGCTTTCTTCCACTTCGGGGTGTAACCCACGATCTGACCGCCGCCGCCGTTGCGGGTGCGCTTTTTGCCGTCGTAACGCATGGTGTTTACGGACAATACCTTCACTCCGAAGATCTTCTCCACCGCGTTCTTGATGTCGATTTTTGTAGCTGCGTTGTTCACCACAAACGTGTACTGACCCTGTGCCGCAGCGTCCGTGCTTTTTTCAGTTATGTGCGGACGGACAATGATTTCATACTCGTTCATGCGTACACCTCCGAGATCTTGTTGAGAGCATCCACGGTGACGATCAGCTTTTCATGGCGCAGAATGTCGTACACATTGATGGTGTTGACATACGCGGTGGTGAAAGCGGGGATGTTGGCCGCGGATTTAACGATGTTCTCGTCTTTGCCGGGGATGACCAGCAGCGCGGAATCATCGACTTTGAGACTGTTCTTGACAGCGACCATGTTCTTGGTCTTGATAGCATCCAGCTTGAGGTCCTTCAGCACGATGACGTTGCCGTCAAGCGCTTTGGAAGTGAGCGCGGATTTGAGCGCGTTCCGTTTGACCTTCTTCGGGATGGTGAAGCTGTAGTCGCGGGGGCTGGGGCCGAACACGATGCCGCCGTGTCTCCACTGCGCGCTTCTGGTACTGCCCTGACGGGCGCAGCCGCCGCCCTTCTGGCGTCTGGGTTTCTTGCCGCCGCCGCTGACCTCGCTCTTGGTGAGCGTGGAGTGCGTGCCCTGGCGGGCGTTGGCCTGCATGCAGACAAGTGCAGCGTGCATGCAGTAAGTATTAACCTCTACTCCGAAAATATTCTGGTCGAGTTCGATCTCGTCCACGATATTTCCCTGCATATCAAATACGTTAACTTTAGACATTTATGCTTCCTCCTTCCGATCAGGCTTTGACGGACTCGGCGATCTCAAGGAGTGCGCCTTTCGGGCCGGGCACCGCGCCTTTGATAAGGAGCAGTCCGCGCTCGCTGTCAACTTTCATAACGGTAAGGTTCTGGACCGTGACGGTTTCGGAACCCATGTGGCCGGGCATGTGTTTGCCGGGCATTACGCGGCCGGGGTCAGTGTTGGGACCCATGGAGCCGAGGCCTCTGTGGTACTTGGAACCGTGGGTGATGGGGCCGATCTTGTTGCCGTATCTCTTGATGGTACCGGCGTAGCCTTTACCTTTGGAAGTGCCGCGCACATCGACGCTGTCGCCGTCCGCGAACATTGTCCCTACGGTGATTTCCTGACCGACTTCATAGTCAGCGACGTTCTCGGGCTTGAACTCTTTAACGAATCTGTAGCCTTTCTTCATGTCGAGCTTCTCGAACACGCCGCGCTCGGGCTTGTTGAGTTTCTTGAGCTCGGTCTCGCCGTAGCCCAGACGCACCGCGCTGTAGCCGTCGGTCTCTTCGGTCTTCTTCTGCACCACGGCGCAGGGTCCTGCCTGCACAACGGTGACCGGAGTGCAGGTACCGTCAGCGGCGAATATCTGCGTCATTCCGATTTTAGTTCCTAAAATAAATTTCTTCATCTAAATACCTCCCTGGTTATTGGTTCCGCCGCGCTGCCGCTTGTGCTCGCGCGGTCTTCCGGAACATGACCGGCTGCGTCCGAACTATATTGACGTCAGCCTGTTGAAGAATCCTGTTTTTTGCGGCTCTGCTTACTGCTTCACTTTGATCTCGATGTCAACACCCGCAGGCAGGTCGAGTCTCATCAGAGCGTCAACGGTCTTGGGCGAGGGCATGAGGACGTCAATGAGTCTCTTATGCGTTCTCATCTCAAACTGCTCGCGCGCGTCCTTATATTTATGGGGAGCGCGGAGGATCGTGACGATCTCTTTCTCGGTGGGCAGCGGAATGGGTCCGGAAACCATAGCGTCGGTCCTTCTGGCGGTGTCAACGATCTTCTGAGCCGCCTGGTCCAGAAGCTGGTAGTCATACGCCTTCAACTTGATTCTGATTTTCTGCTTGTTTGCCATACATAATCCTCTCTTTCGGCTTTTGGCCTTGGCATTTTGTTTTGTGTATAACAGCCGGCACATCAGATCAACCACTACTTCGTGCGTTTCCTCACCGTCCCGTTAAAAAAACCAAATTGAAATATCCGCACAGTTACGGATTTCAAATTGGGCCACACGGTAGACCGGACACGTGTAAGTGTCGTGAGCTGTAGTGCAAGACTTGCCGCCCGGTTTCTTGAACCGGACAATCTCCATCGAAGTTACCTGCCTCGCGGGCAGCAATCTCCGACTTCACAGTCTGTCAAGCCGCAACGGACGGATTATACAACAACGGCAATACGGATTGCAAGTACTTTTTTTAAGTTTTTTGAAAAATTTTTCGCGCGGCACGGCGGTGCAGCCTCCGCACGGAGTGTGCGATTTGGTCGCATCTAAAATAATTGTCAAAATCAATCATTTTTTAGACGAGGTCGCATTCTCCCGGAGCCGGATCTGCTTTTGAAGACCAATGTGCGTATAGTTATCGAGAAAAACATGGTTTTGTTCGGACAATAATTGCTTTCGCCGTAGATAATTATCCTATCAAATAGGGTTTTTGCTCTTTGCGCGTCTATAAGAACGTGTAAACCGAGTATTTATATAGACAGAAACAATTTCACCCGTAATAAATGAACCAGAATTGGCAGGCTCGTCTAAAAAAATCGCCAAAGTCGGATATTTTTTAGACTGAGACGGCGCCGTTCACAAAAAATGAGCAGGACCCTGGCGCAACCACAGTTCCTTACACCTATCTCCCCAGCGCATGCAGCACCATTTTCTCCGTGGCCTGTATATCCAGCGGCTTATTGGCCGTTTCCATCGAGATCAGCAGGCGGTCACCCGCAAAATAACCCGCGCGAGCGAAAATGTTAAGTTTGAAGACCGCGACGTCAGCATAATCAGGGTCCCCCATCTTTCCCAGGTGCTCTAAAATGAGCTCGCGGCGCCGGCGCACGTCAAGGATCGTGAAATCCGGCTTGAACATGAAGTCACCGAATTTGAGTGGTTTCTCATAAACGTAGGGAATCTTGTTTTTATACAGCATATTTGCGATCATACACTCCGATTTGGATCTGACCCATTCGCCTCGTTCAGTCTCGATCCCGTCGGGCAAGCTGACCTTAAGCCGCGGAGTGTAGTTCTCGCGCTCCCAGCGGAGAGCAAAACGGACATCGTTGTCAACGACGGGGTCAATCATTTCCCGCACGTCTTCCTCCGTCTTGTCGTAAAGTTCCTCCGCGCGGACAGCGGGCAATTCTGCAAGGTAGCTGTCAATTGCTCCCGCCTCCGCCTCGCATGCCTCCCGCAGATCGTCAACATACTTCCTCTGCGCCAATCCGCGGATCAAGCCTGCCTCGCTTTGCCTGATGTAGCGAGGCTTAGCAAATCTATCATGACCGCGGTAGTAAAAATATTGCTTGCCATTTCTTATACATCTATACAATGTTCCTTCTGGCAGATCCGAATAATCAGAATCAAGTCTCAGGATCACATCTCGCAGATACTTACTTCTCTCAATTAATGCTCCGTCGATCTCATTCATAACGGTCTCCTTCCCGGATTTAGAAGTTGCCGAGAGAAAAAGATCCGGACCCGCAGGTCCGGACCTTTTTCACTCACTGTATACCGTCGCGGCGCAAACCGCGCCGGCGCAGTGTGAATTCAGATCAGAAGGATCTCTTCTTCGCAAATACGACCGCGGCGCCCATTGTCAGCACGGCAAGGACAGCGATCATAGCCACAGCGGCGTCACCGGTCTGAGGCTGAGTCTCGGGCGGATTCTCGCCGGTAGTAGGCTGAGACGGAGAATCGGTGTTGTCCGGATTCGCAAGGAAGAAGTTCTCGATCCCGTCTTCGCCGACAACATAGAAGTTGAAGGCATCCGCAGTAGAGAACACGAACTTCGCCGGATCGGGATTGGCATCCATCTTAGGCAGGACAAGGTACGGAGTCATATCCACATCATCGCCCTGGCCGTTCATTTTACCGGTAAGGATCTCATCAAAGTTGGTAATGGTGAATCTGGCAATGTACGTACCGGCCTCAAGCGCCTCGTCGAATTCGAACGTGAACTTGGGGTTGTCATCGCCCTGACCGTTAAGCTCATAGGATTTCACCGGAGCCTGAGAAAGGGTGTACTCGGGATTGTACGCGAACTTGAAGAGCTCGATCTTGTAGTTGGCAAAAGGTCCGTTGGGAACATTCGCGTTGGAAGCCCAGTAGATCGGAAGACCGAAGCCTTTGAATCCGCCGGCGGTGGTGAATTCGAGGGTCGCGGAATGGTTGTCGCCCTGCAGCCATACGCCGATCGCGGCGCCGTTGCCGATATTCTTGCCGGAATACGTGGTCTCAGGAACCGCGTCGCCTTTGGCGGTGCCGTACACTTCGATCTCGCCGAAGCCGCAGTAGTAGTTCGTAGCGTCAGCGATGTTGGGCATCTTGGTGATGGTGATCAGCAGATATCTGGCGTCCATCGAGGTCTCGTAGGTAAGGCTCTCGCACGGGCCTTCACGCTCTACTTCGCCGCCGATCTTGGTCCAGTTCTGCGCGTCGGTGGAAAGGTTGACGTCAAAAGTGTTGGGAACATTGTTGCCATCCAGGAACTTCTGGCCAAGCAGCACGACTTTGGAGATGGTGGCCTCCACGCCGAGGTCAATGCTCACAGTAATGTAAGTGTCCTGCGTGGGAGAACCGGCGTACCAGCCCAGTCTGTCCTGATTAGGCTCACCTTCGGCGAATACGGGTACAAGACCGTCGGTCAGGTAGTTTTTGTCCCAGAAGCCAAGGGCAAGGTTGGCATTGCCCTCGCTGATAGCGGTCTCAACATTTCTGCCCAGCGCCAGGTTGGTGTCCTCGGCGTGGGACGCGACGGCGAACAACGACACCAGCAGCGCGGTGGCAAGCACGATCGTCAATAATTTTTTCATAGTTTAACCTCCTGATTCGGTTCCGATTGTGTCATGAACCGAAAAGTTATTTTATTTTACCGCGTTTCCGCGGGGGTTGTCAACAACAATTCTCAGCCTTGAGTAGGATCAGGGAATTGCGGAGCGGCCAATGGCCGCGGATCTCACACGCAGCAAGGAACGGCGACCGCTTTACGCGTGAGTTCATCGCCGCCGGCGATTCCCCAATTCCCTAATCTATTCAAAGACTAAACTTAAAATCTCCCCGTCTTATTCAGCCCCTTCGCCTCGCGCACGTCCTTGATGGCAATGAACACCGTCGGGTCGTGACGGGCGGCGATCTCGCGGAGCTTGGGCAGCTGGCGGTTGTACACCACTACCCAGAGGACCGGATGCTCGTGGCCGGTGTAGGCGCCGCGGCCGTGGAGGATCGTTGCCCCCCGCCCCAGTTCGCGGATCACGTCGGCACCGATCTCCGCCGCTTTGTCGGAGACCAGCAGTACTTCTTTAGCGTAGTTGACGCCGCCCTCCACCTGATCCACCACTTTCGACGAAACGAACACTGTGATGCCCGTGTACAGCGCCGCGCTCACGGACCAGTGCACCAGACCGACAACGATAAGGAACAGGAAGTTGAAGAACAGCAGCAATTGTCCCAGCGTCAGGTAGCTCATCTTGCGCTGCAGCATGCGGGCGGCGATATCGGTGCCGCCGGTGGTCGCCCCCGTGCGGAAGATGATGCCGTAGCCTACGCCCAGCAGCACGCCGCCCCAGAGCGCGGCCAGGATCGGTTCCGTCTCCAGCACCCAGATATTGGCCGTGAAGCTCAAGGCGTCAACAAATATCGACGTCATCAGCGTGCCCATTATCGAGCGGAAAATGAATTCTTTGCCCAGCGTCTTATAGCCCCAGATGAACAGCGGGATGTTCATCACGATCTGCGCCACACCGACGGGTATTTTATTATTGGTAACTTTGTTGACCAGCACCGAAAGACCGGTGACGCCGCCGGGCGAAAAACCCGCGGGCTTCAGCACCTGATTCAGCGCGAATGCCACCACCAGCGAGCCCAGCGCGCAGAACAGCACCGCCAGCAGCATGTCTTTGAATGAGCGTTTCGTTGCCGCCGGAGACGCCGGCTCCGCGGTCTGTTCGTTATTGACCGCCGTTTCGTTTTCCATCATTCTTCGCCTCTCAGCTTCAGCCGGCCGTCGTGCATGCGGTATACCACATCCAGTTTGTCCATCACGTCCACGTCATGAGTCACGATGATCACGCAGTAGTCGCGTTCTTTGGCCAGAGTCTTCAGCAGATCTATAATATTTTCGCTGTTTTCGGCGTCCAGGTTGCCCGTGGGCTCGTCCGCCAGCAGCAGATGCGTATCGCACGCGAGCGCGCGGGCAATGGCCACCCGCTGCTGTTCGCCGCCCGAAAGCGTCACCGGAAAGCGTTTGAACGCCGATTCGGGAATGCCGACGCCTTCCAGAAACTCCTTCGCGCGCCGCTCTGCTTCCTTGCGTTTCATGCCCCGCAGCTCCATCGGGTACATCACGTTTTCCAGCGAGGTGAGCAGCGGCAGCAGCCGGAAGCTCTGGTAGATCACCGCAACCTTGTCTCGCCGGTATTTTTGCAGGTCCATGTCCGAGGTGGCAACGCCGTCGCAGATGACTTTGCCGCCCTGCGGCAGCGTGATGCCCGCCATCAGGGACAATATAGTGCTCTTGCCGCTGCCGGATTTGCCCACGATGCCGTAGGTCTTGCCCCGCTCGAACTCGCAGTTCACGCCCTTCAAAACGTCAACGATGTTCCACTTGGTATTGTAACTGAACACTACGTCTTTGAGCTCCAGTATCGTATTGTCACTCATTTGCATCACCACTACTCTTTCTCGCTCAGCACATCCAGCAGGTTGCTGCGCGACAGCCGTATCAGCGCCGCCGCAGTTCCGATCAGGAAGCCCGCAAAAAACGCCGGCGCCAGGAACCAGGCGGGATTACTCCCCGCAAACACGAGCCAGAGCAGCGCGCCGAGCACCGTTCCCAGTGCGGCCGGCAGCAGCTCTTCCGCCGCGAATATCCAGAATACTCTTCCGCTCGATTCGCCGATCGACCGCAGCGTGGCGATCTCTACCTGTTTGCGCATTGCCATCAGGAACGCCGCCGCAAAACCCGCGGCGACAAGCAGCACCGCCAGCGCCGGCAGCAGCCGTTCCAGAAAACTGATGTTCCGCTCCAGTTTCTGCGCGGCTTCGCAATACTCCTGATCCTCGAAGATCGGATACAGGCGGTAGAAGCCCGCGGTGTGCACGCGGCTGTAACCGGTGTTGTACAGCCATTGTTTAGCCTCGCGTATCCGGAACGTGTCCGTCAGCCTGAAACTGACGCAGGATGCGTTGACGCGGAGCTTTACCAGTTTGACATTTTCGTTATTCTGGACTTTCGTCGAGTTGATCTGGGACGTGTACAGGAACCCGCCGCCGCTCACGTCGCGGAACGACCCGATTATCTTATACGTCTCGTACACCAGGTCAATACTTATAAGCACGGTAAAGCTGTCTCCCGGCTCAAGTCCGTACTCTTCCAGGAAACTTTCGGGGACGACCGCGCACAATTCCCGATTATCCTGCGAGAACCGGTAATAACTGCCCCCCGCGTACTTCAGCCCGCTGAAGGCTTCGACAAAGCGTTTCTGTTTAAAATAGGATGCGTCGTACCCCTCCAGCCACGTGACTTCCGCTTTGGCGCGGCCGACAAACTCGGGACAGAAATCGATGCTGTCTGTATAGAACATTTTAGGGCCGTTCAGGAAGTTGCTGACGTAGTTCTCATACGAGAAGCCTCCGGCCGCCGGCGGACCCGCGTATTGTACCGGCGGTTCGTCTTTGTGCTGCGTTGACATCACCGCGTAGCAGTCGCACAGCGAATAGTGGAATTCGTCGAAGTACTCGCTCTCCTCCAGTGCGTCCAGCATGTTTTCGTTTATCACCAGGTCGTAACGCCGCTTGCCCGCGTAGTCGGTCAGGTAGCAGTCGATCTGCGTGTTGGTGTTTAGTGCGACCAGCTGATCCCGGGACTGCCGGAGCGCATGGGCGGGCACCAGTATGAACACCGCCATCACCGCCGCGGTAAGCAGGAGCACCGCGCTCCGTGCGCCGCTGCGCAGCATGGAGATCAGCACGTATTTTTTGGCCGGGCCGGTGATCGGGAGCGGTTCGAAGGCGCGGGAGGCACGTTTCTTATTGCCGTCCGCGTTTGACGCGCTGCGCGGTTTTTTGACTTCGTACGCCCGGGCGCTCACCGCTTTAAGCGCGAAGTACAGGAACAGCAGGCAGATGCCGATGCCGGCGATGACCGTGCCCGCGGCGCATAATATACCCGGGAGCGGCGGCATTTTGACGGACAATTCCGGCAGTTTAGAGATACCCAGATTGGAACTGCTGTACATGCGCAGGACCGACTGGCCGCTTTCCATCGAACGGATGATCAGGCGGTTCAGGATGCCGGACAATCCGTACGCGGTCAGCGCGCCGGCCGCGGCAGCCGGCACCAGTATCAGCGCGGAAGCGTTCGTTACGTACAGCGTCAATCCGGACACCGGCGTGCCCATGAGATACATGGATTCGGCCGCGTTGGATTGCCGCCCGACGAACACGTACGCGAACAGGATCAGCAGCACCAGCGCCGCGAGCACCGCTGCCAGCGTGACGCCGACGGCGTTGCCCCTGAGCCGGGTAAGCGACTCGGCCACGCCCGCGTACCCCTGATCGTATACCGCAACGTCAACGCCCTCCGGCAGCAGCGCCTTGAGCTCCCGCACCTGCGCGTCGGTAACGCCGTTCTTCAGCCGCAGCGTGCCCAGATTATATCCGGAAAAACCTTCGATCTGCGCGTCCGCCGAAAGCCCGGGCAGCCCCGAGATATATATCAGCGGTATCTCCTGGGAAGTGGTGGTGATCACGCCGGTAACTTTGCAGCGCATTTCCAGCCCTTCGGGTCCCGCGCCGTAAACGCCGCTGTCCGCTCCGGGCCAGTATGAATCGGCCAGCTGGGACGATTCCGTACACGTCAATACCAGCGTTATGGTATCCCCCGGCGCGACGCCCATGCGGTCGGCAATATTGCAGTCCAGCAGACAGCACAGCCCCCCGGCGGCATCCGCGGGCGTATACAGCGCGCCGTCCCGCACAGAATATTCGCGGTTCACGAAAGGTTCCAGCATCGACGGCTCGTCGGAAATGCGGGCAAACCAGGAGTGATTGATCTTGTCGTATGCCTGCGCGGCGGTGCGGAATGGTTCAAAACGCGGGTCTTTCGCGTCCGGTGAATACGGCTCTTCCAGTTCCACCACCGATTCCGTCTGCGCCAGCCCCGCCGCTTCCGCGCGCGGATTGCTGATGTTGCCGACGTACAGCTCCGATATGCCCGCTATGGCGCCGTCGGAGAAGCCGCTGATCAGGTAGCGCTTGCCCGGCTCGAACTTGTAGTCGGAATGCAGCGTCACGAATGAATCGACTTTCAGATTTTCGGAATACAGCACATGACCGACGCGCGCCCGGGTCTGAGTACCTCTGCTGATCGAATATATTTCAACTACTGCCGCGTTTACGGAACTGGTACCTTCCGCCAGCGTGCGGTTCAGGCCCGGCAGCGATACTACCGCGGTGTTGCTGCGGTTAGTTTTAGTA
>JAFZSK010000081.1 GCA_017620915.1 Clostridia bacterium
AAGCATGTTTCAGAACAAGAATATTTGTCTTTTCACACTAAATTCAATCGCTTTTTCTGCTTTCTCACACTTATTTCAGCTGCATTTCTCACACTAAATCCAATCGCTCCTAACTGTGGGAGTTACTTTGGGAATTTACGATAAAAAACCGGACGCTCTTTTCTTGTTTCCGTGATAATACAACAAAAACCGTCAGGAATACTGCCGGCGCCATGTGTAGTATCCCTAATTTTGGAATATTGAAAATTGGGATACTGCCAGCATCATAAAAAGTATCCTGATTTCGGATTGTAAAAAATAGGGATACCGCTTACACTTCGAACGATATCCTGAATTTCAGATACTGTAAAATAGGGATACCGCCAGCACTCCAAGCGGTATCCCAAATTTCAAATAACACAAAACGAGGATACTTCCGGCGTTTCAGGCGGTATCTTAATTTTTAAAAATGGAAAATTGGGATACCACCAATGGATTCCTGCAAAAGCAAGACTGTTTTTGCCATAATCAAATTTCACGGAAACAAGAAAAGAGCCATTGACAATTATCCAGTAATTATTCATTGTCTAAACCTAATTCCCTAATTCTACAAAGGAAAAAGCCTAATTCTATCAGAGCTTAAATAATAGTAACTCCCGCTTCCCCGCATGCCCGCGCGATATCTTCGGGCGGCTCGCATTCGCAGATCAGGTAATCGATCTGTCCCAGTTCGGCCAGCGTGAAAAGCAGACTTTTATTGAATTTAGACGAATCCAGCAGCATTATCCGCGTGCGCGCGCGGGCAATGACCGTATGCTTCAGCTCGGCCTCATAAATATTTGAGACCGTGAAGCCGGCGTCAACGGAGCAGCCGGACGCGGACATAAAAGCCAGTTCGATGTTGAGATTTTCGATGAAATTGACGGACAACGGGCCGGACACGGAAAGCGTGTTGCGGTTGACCGTGCCGCCCGGCATCATCACCGTGATGTTGTGGCGGGCAACCAGCTCCTGCGCTACATTGGCGCCGTTGGTGATGATGGTCATGGTCTCGTCCGGCATAACGCGGGCGAGGGCCATAACGGTGGAGCCGGCGTCAAAATATATTGACCGCCCCTTTTCGACGAAAGCCAGCGCTTTGCGGGCAATGATATCCTTCGCGCCGCGGTTCGTATTGGCCCTGAGCAGGTACTCGTTCTCCTCGCCGTTCTGCCCGTAGCCCGCGCCGGAATCCCGCAGATTGCGCACGCTGACCGCGCCGCCGCGCGTGCGGATGATGCGCCCGTCCTGCTCCAGCTGGATCAGGTCGCGCCGCACGGTCATCTCCGAAACGTCCGGGAACAGGCCGCAGAGCTCCGCAAGAGAAGCCTCTCCCTTGCGGTCAATGATAGCCAGTATTTCGCTGCGTCTTTCGTCTGACATGTTGACCTCGTGTGATGCAGAGCGGGCACCGGCACCGGCGGAATAAACGCCGGATCCGGTGCCCGGAACGGTTTAAGAGCAGTCAGCCCTTAACTTAAAACTTCTAACTTAAAACTTCCAACTTGTAACTTCCAACTTGAATCATACGCCTTTCTTCGCGATGCGCATAAGCTCACCGGTGGTGTAGTTCACGTTGGGAGTGGTAGTGTGGCCCTTGAGCGGCATGATCTTCTGATCGATGGCGTCCAGGATCCAGGAAGTCTGCGGGAAGAAATCGGCGTCGAATTCGTACGCTGGAGTGATCCAGTTCTTCGCGCCCACGACTACCGGAGGAGCATCCAGATAATCGAACGCCATCTCGTTGATGTTGGTAGCTAGGTCGTTCAGGAAGGAACCTCTGGTGCAGGCGTCGGAAGCCAGCACGATCTTGCCGGTCTTCTTAACGGACTCGATGACCTTCTCGTAGTTGAACGGTACGAGCGAGCGGGCGTCAATAACTTCCGCGGAAATGCCGTACTTCTCCTCGAGGATCTTGGCGGCTTCCAGCGCTTTGTACAGCGTCACGCCGATGGTCAATATCGTCAGGTCGGAACCTTCGCGCTTCACGTCGGGCTCGCCGATCTCGATCTCGTAGTTCTCTACCGGCACGCCGCCCTTGTGGAACTCTTCGCCCTTATCGTATACACGCTGGGACTCGAAGAAGATGACCGGATCGGTGCCGTTCAGCGCCGCGTTCATCAGACCCTTGGCGTCGTAAGGCGTAACGGGGAAGCAGACCTTCAGGCCCGGGATATGGCCGCACAGCGAGGTCCAGTCCTGAGAGTGCTGAGCACCGTACTTGGAACCGACGGATACGCGGAGCACCATGGGCATCTTGAGGACGCCGGCGCTCATTGCCTGCCACTTCGCCATCTGGTTGAAGATCTCGTCACCGGCGCAGCCCAGGAAGTCGCAGTACATCAGTTCTACCAGCGCGCGGCCGCCGGACATGGCGTAACCTACCGCGGTACCCACGATCGCCGCTTCGGAGATCGGGGAGTTGAACAGTCTGTGATACGGGATGGCTTCGGTGAGGCCTCTGTACACGGCAAACGCGCCGCCCCAGTCTCTGTTCTCTTCGCCGTACGCTACCAGCGTCGGATCCTCGTAGAACTTGCTGATGACCGCTTCGAACACGCCGTCTCTGATGTTGTACGCTTTAAGCTTGGACACCGGCTTGCCGTCTTTGTCGAAGCCGTAGCGCTCTTTGCGGGCGATCTGCTGTACTCTCGGATCGTCTTCCATCGGGATCAGCACGTCAGGCTTTGCATCGCTGAGCTTCGCGATCTTCTTGTTGGAGAACATGAGGTCTTCCAGCTGGTGCGGATTCTTGATGAAGTCCATTCTCGGAGAGATGGAGGTATCGGCCGCCATGGCGCAGATACGGGTGATCAGGTCGACGACGTACGCGTTGATCTCATCGATCTCGGAAGACGTTGCCACGCCCGCCAGGATGAGTTTGTTCTTGAACTCGTCGGTAGCGTTGCCCTCGAGCCACATCTCGATCTCTTCCTTGGTGCGGTAGCTGGACGCGTCGGAAGGCGAGTGGCCGGTGGTACGGTAGGTGAGAGTATCCAGCAGCACGGGACCCTCTTTCTTTTCGAGGATCTCTTTCTTTCTGCGGATGGCGTCAATGACCGCCAGCGGGTTGTAGCCGTCGACTCTCTCGGCGTGCATCTGGTTGGGCGTTACGCCGGCGCCGATGCGGGCGGCAACTTCGTAACCCATGGTCTCGCCGTTGGTCTGGCCGCCCATAGCGTACTGGTTGTTGAAGATATTGAAGATGATCGGCAGGCCGCCCTTCATATCGTCGCCCCAGAGCTTCTTGTACTGGTCCATGGTGGCGAAGCAGAGCGCTTCCCATACGGGGCCGCGGCCCATAGCGCCGTCGCCGATGTTGGCGATAACGATACCGGGCTTGCGGTTGACCTTCTTGAACAGCGCGGAACCGGTAGCGATGGTGGCGCTGCCGCCTACGATAGCGTTGTTCGGATAAATTCCGAAGGGGCAGAAGAAGGCGTGCATGGAGCCGCCCAGACCTTTGTGGAAGCCGGTCTCGCGGGCGAACATCTCGGCCAGAGTACCGTAGATCAGGAAGTCGATAGCCAGTTCTTTAACGGTCTTCTGATCTTTCTGCACGATCTTCAGGATGGAACCATCAAAGTAGTTCTCCATGATGTTCATCAGTTCGGTGTCGCTGAGTTTCTGGATGGCGGAAAGGCCTTTGGCCAGGATCTCGCCGTGGCTTCTGTGGGAGCCGAAGATCCAGTCGTCGGTGGTCAGCAGGTACGCCTGACCTACCGCGGAACCTTCCTGACCGATGGACAGGTGAGCGGGACCGGGATGCTTGTACTGCACGCCGTTGTAGTTCTCCGTCGTCTTGATGGAGTTGATCATCGTCTCGAACTCGCGGATGATCTTCATGTCGCGGTAGATGCGCAGGAAGTCGTCTTTGGTGTAGTTGGCCTTCTCATCCTCGATGGTCTTGTTGTACTGGTTGACCGGGATGTCCTGGAATTTGACCCAACCGGGCTGGCGCACGACGTTTTCGTCAATAAATTGTGATTTTGGCATGGTTTATTACCTCGTTTCTGAAATTTTGCCGCTGTTTTTTAATATATCAGTCGTCAAACTCGAAGATGGCTTCGCGGATGACTTCGCACACGGAAGGATGCGGGAACACCAGTTTCTTGATGTCCGCCACGCGCATCTGGGACTCGATCATGATCCCGGCGCCGTAGATGATCTCGGAAGAATGGTAGCCGATCATGTGGCAGCCGATGATGTTGCGGTACTTCTTGTCGATGAGCACCTTGATGATGCCGTCGCCGCCTTCGTTTTCGGCAACGTAGCGGCCGGAGTACATCATGGAGAGTTTAGCTACTTCGAAGTCAATTCCCTTCTTCTTCGCGCTTTCCTCGGTCTCGCCCACGGCGGCAACCTCGGGATTCGTGTAGATGACGGACGGGATGGCGTCGTAGCGCATGAAGTCCTTTTTGCCCAGAATGTTGTTGACGGCAACTTCGGTCTCGCGGTATGCGGTGTGCGCCAGCATGGAGAAGCCGTTGACGTCGCCCGTGGCGTACACGCCGGCGATGTTGGTCTGGCCCTTGTCGTCGGTCTTGATCTTGCCGCGTTCGGTCTCTACGCCGATAGTCTCAAGCCCCAGCCCTTCGGTGAAGGCGCGGCGGCCGATGGAGAGCAGCACTTTGTCCGCGGGGACTTCGAAGAGCTGTTCGCCTTTTTTGTAGATGACCTTGCCGGGCTCGACGCCGGTGACCGCGCAGCCCAGATTGAAGGTGATGCCTTTTTTCTCGTAGTTCTTCAGCAGGATCTCGGAGATCTCGCGGTCGGTGGGGCCGGCGATCTTGTCCATCATTTCCACCACGGTCACTTTGGAACCGGCGGTGTTGAAGTAGGATGCCATTTCCAGACCGATGACGCCGCCGCCGATGATGACCAGTTTTTCAGGTACTTCCTGGAGGTCGAGGATCTCGCGGTTGGTGAGCACGAATCCGCTCTGGAGGCCTTCTTTTACGCCCGGGATCGGGGGAGTCACAGGCACGGAACCGGTGCAGAGCATCAGCTTTTTGCCGGTGTAGACTTCGCCGTTCGCTTCGACTTTGAAGCCTTCCGCGTCGCGGCCTTTTACGGTGGCAACGCCCATCACGGTGGTCACTTTGTTCTTCAGCTTGGCCTGGATGCCGCCGACCAGCGTCTTGACGACTTTATTTTTGCGGGCAACGACGGTCTTGTGATCCAGCTTGAGCCCTTCCGCGGTCACGCCGTACTTCTCGCCGTGCGCGGCGCCATCGTACAGCTTCGCGGAATACAGAAACGCTTTGGAGGGGATGCAGCCTTCGTTCAGGCACACGCCGCCGATGAAGCGTTTCTCGATCAGCAGCGTGGAAAGGCCGCCTTCGGACGCTCTCTCCGCCGCCAGGTATCCGGCGGGACCTCCGCCGATTACGATCAGATCATAAGTCATAGTTCATTCTCCTTATGATTACGCGTATGTGCGTGTGCTGATTTGATCAGCAGCATCGGGAAGTTTTCCAGATTCTTGCAGAGTTCCTGCAGGAAGCGGGCCGCGGGGGCGCCGTCCAGCGCTCTGTGGTCGAAGGTGAGGGAAAGCGTCATTGCCTGATAGCTCTTCAGCACGCCGCCTTCGCTCTTCACGCGGGTCTGCAGGGTGTTGACGCCCAGGATGCAGGTCTGCGGCGGATTGATGACGGGAGTGAAGGATTCGATGCCCATCGTGCCCAGGTTGGTAACGGTGAACGTGCCGCCCTTGAGGTCGTCGGGATTGATCGTGCCGCTCTGGGCCGCGGTGGCAAGCGCTTTGGCCTCGACGGAGATCTGGTTGAGGGATTTGAGGTTGGCGTCGCGCAGCGTGGGTACCATCAGGCCTCTCGGGGTGTCAACGGCGATGCCCAGATGCACGTTCTTGAAGTAGCGCATCACGGTGCCGTCCTCGATGAAATTGGCGTTGCAGTCCTTGTAGTTGAGGATCGTGCGGGACACGGCGTAGAGGATGATGTCGTTGATGGTGACGTTGGCCAGGCCGAGTTTGTCCTTGACTTCCTTGAGCTGACGGCGGAATTCCAGAATGTTGGTGGCGTCGAAGGAGGCGTTGAGCGTAAGCTGCGCCATCGTGGACAGGGACGCGTGCATGGATCTGGAGATGACTTTGCGGATGTTGGGGATCTTGACGTCTTCGTAATCCGCGGCTTTGGGCGCTTCGGCTTTCGCGGGCTCCGCGGTCTTGGCGGGCTCGGCTTTGGGCGCTTCGGCTTTGGCGGCTTCGGCGGGCTTCGCGGTGAGGTCGCCGACGCCGATCTTTCCGGCGAACGCGGTGCCCTGCATTCCGGCTTTGGCGGCATCAGCGGCGGCAAACGTGGTGTTGCCTCCGTTTGCAATGAATTCGCGCACGTCGCGCTCCATCACTCTGCCTTCGGCTCCGGTGCCGACTACGAAATCGGTGTTGACGCCGGCGCGGGCCGCGAAGTTGCGCGCTCTGGGAGATACGAAATGTCTGCCTTCGGCATTGCGGATCGGCGCGGGGGCAATGGCCTCGGCGGCCTGCTGAGGCGCCGGGGCGGCTTCGACCGCGGCGGGTGCGTTGTCAACAGTGGCGCCGCTGGGATCGAACTCGGCAAAGCTGTCGCCGGGTTTGCCGATGACGGCAACGTTCTGCAGGCACGGCACGTCGTCGCCCTCTTTGGCGAAGATGGCCAGCACGGTGCCTTCGAACTTGGACTCTTCGTCGAAGGTGGCTTTATCGGTCTCGTACGTGAACAGCGCGTCGCCGACTTTTACGTTGTCGCCGACTTTTACGTTCCACTTGGAAATGATGCAGCTCTCCACGGACTGGCCCTGACGGGGCATGATCACGGGGTTGGCGTCGGACTTGGGTCCGGCGGGTTTGGCTGCGGGAGCGGGCGCTGCGGCAGGTGCGGCGGGCTCGGCTTTGGGAGCCTCGGGGGCGGCTTCTGCTTTAGGCGCCGCGGGCGCGCTGCCGCCCTTGGGATCGAACTCGGCAAAGCTTTCGCCGGGGTTGCCTATCACGCATACGTTGGTGAGGCAGGGGACGTCGTCGCCCTCAGAAAAAAAGGCGGCCAATAAAGTTCCGCTGACTTTCGCTTCTTCGTCGAATGTGGCCTTGTCGGTCTCGTACGTGAAGAGGATGTCGCCTTCGGCTACTTTATCGCCAACCTTCTTCGCCCAGTTGGAAATAATACAGCTTTCAACAGACTGCCCTTGGCGGGGCATTATTACAGGTGTTGCCATTGAAAAACCTCCTTAATATTATACAATACGCTGCCTCGCAGCTTATGTATTCGGTTCTGGCGTCGCGGCGTCAATGTTAAAAAATTACACCGCACTGAAAAATTATAACATTCGCAGAGAAGGGTGTCAATAACAAATTGCAAAGGGCAAATGGTAAATGGCAAAGGGCAAATGGTAAATGGCAAAGGGCAAGGGGAAAAGGGCTTATGCATGAACGCGTTAAACGCAGTCTGAGCACCGTTATTGCCCGGATCCGCGACCGGCTGCATCTGAGAACTGCGCGAAAACCCAAATGTAAGACAATTACGCCGGTTTGAGATGTATTGTCTTATTTTTTAAAGGCTGAGGCGGCATAAAATAAGACAAAGTAGCTCATTTGAACAATCTTGTCTTGTTATGACCGTTGATTTGCCCCTGAAATGAGCGAGAATGACAGACAAAAACACTCGTTTGAGCGAATATGTCTTACTTTTCTGAAAACGCAGGCTGCAGACGGGGATATCAATTGTGCGCATCCTTGTGTTCATGCGTAAGCTCTGGCAAATGGCAAATGGCAAGGGACACACGGCTTCGCAGGGCGCCATGAGTGGTATCCTGATTTTGGATTATTGATAATCAGGATACCGCAAAATTCTCGGCGGGCATCTCTAATCCAGAAATGTGTGAAAAAGGGATGTTGTTAACCCTCAAGACGGCATCCCGAATTTCAAGATTCGAGAAATAGAGATATCACTATCCCTCCGGGTAGTATCCCTAATTTTGAGATATAAGAAATAGGGATATAGCCGACCTCCCAGGCGATATCCCAAATTTGAAAAATGAAAATTCAGGATACCGTAAATGCGATCGACAAGGACCTGCCTTGCTTTTCCGCACAAAATGCATTAAAATAACTATATAAAGACGCGGCGGATTCCGGAGCCGAAAAATCAGGAGAGATACAAAGATGAAAAAGAGAATGATGCTTTGTATGCTGTGCATGTTCATATTGTTCGGGGCGGCGGGCTGCCATACGTCCAAAAGGCCCGAGCCGCAGCCGACCGCGGACTTTCAGCAGGCAGCGGAGGTGCATATCGTGAACGATATACAGTATGAATTGACGCATAACCTCCAGAAGACCGGCGAGCACGTCGGCATCGTGATACCCCATGCGAACGGAGTTAAGACCGGTGTCGAAATGGTCGCCCAGCTCACGATGGACAAGACTACGGAGGATTGCAATTATTATATCGTCGACTGGGGCGACGGCACGTGGAGCTACGACGGACCGTACGCCAGCGAGGACAACTACAGACCCACCGCCGAGATCCGCCACACCTATAAGAAAGCCGGTGAATACCAGGTCAAAGCCTGCGCCCGGAACCTGAAGTCCGGCCTGCTGTACGGCTGGACGGAAGCCAGTCCGGTCAAAGTGTCCGGAGACGAGTACCGCCCTGATTTCATTGCCGACGTGACGCCCATCGGATCGAGCAGCGCGGGAGAGGGATACGGCTTTGAGAATATTGCCGACGGCGACAACGCCACCCGCTGGCTGAGCGCCGAGACCGACGTTGCCGCCACGCAGGAGTTCGTAGGATATCTGTTTGACGACTGGTACACCCTCGATACGCTCGAGATCAAGTTTCCGGCTGACGCGGCGGCGTTCCCGTCGAACATCAGCATCGAATACACTACCGACGGCGGGCTGGTGTGGTATATGATGCCGCGATACTATTATGTATTGCCCAATTCGGAAGGCTATTATACCTGCGAGATGGAATTCCCGGATCCGAAGGGGGCCACTTTGTCCCTCCCGATGTACGGCATCGCGGCCAACGGCGTCCGGATCAAATGTGTGAACTACTCTTCCTATTCTCCCGGCGGCAACTCGTTCAGCGTGGAAGAAATGCGCGCGTACGGCACAAAAGGCACGTTCTTCTACACCTCGTACGACGGCTATTACGACGCGGACCTGAGCAATATGTGGACGATCTACGGCACCGCAAAGACCGAGCCCCGCGTATACAACAACGTAGGCGACGGCGGTCAGAACCCGTGGCAGTTCCGCGCGGGGGCGACGATGACCGCATCCGTCGAGTGGACCGCCTGGAACGGCGCCCAGCTGAACTGGTCCGGATACGAAGCGGCGCTGAAGATCCATAAAGAATCGCTGAGATCTGCCCTTTACGGCGGCGACGGCTGGTATTACAACGAAGCGACCGGAAAATATGCTGTCGACCTCACGGAGTATAAAGGCAATCCCCGCGACGACGGGTTTATCTGGGCCACCGGTTCCGCTCCGCAGCATTTAGACGCGCAGAACCATTATACAAACAATTCGGTCCTTATAATCGCCGCCCGTGACTTTATGCTTACGGGCAACGACACAGACGGCTTCCTCCAGCTCACCAACAGTAAAAAGCAGGTCATGATCGACAAGCTCCGCAAGGCGATGGACTATATGCTGACCACCTTGAACGGCGAGTCCGGGCTGATGACGATCTATGATCCGCGCAACAACGGCACCGTGTACGGCATGGCTTCCAACTACTGGGACAGCCTCAATTTCTTCGGCTACAATTCCGCCTACGAGAACATTTTGTTCTACCGGTCCGTGCTGGCCATGGCGGATATCGAAAGCTATCTGGGCAACACGGCCGAAGCGGAGCGCTACACGACGCTGGCGGCAAAGATCAAGGCAAAATTCAACGACTATTTCTGGGACAATGCCAAAGGCCGGTACATAACTTCGGTCAATGTTGACGGCGATGTGCTGGACTTCGGCGTCACCTTCGTCAACTTCATGGCAGTCTCCGCCGGCCTCGCGTCCGAGGACCAGGCGAAGCAGATATACGACTGGGTGGACGGGAAGCGGACCGTTGCCGGCGACACCTCCAAAGGCGCGGATATTTATAAATTTAAAGTATCGGCGCGGTCCAACACCGTTGCCATCGAAACGGTGGAAGTCGACGGACTGCACTACTGGTGGTACAACGGCCACTCGTTCGCGGACGTGAAACCCGGCATGTGGGGTGAATACGGCAACCAGATGCAGAACGGCGGCACGATCTTCTACACATCGTACTATGATGTGCTGGGCCGGGTGCGGATGCTCGGCGGGGACAACGCCATCGGCCGTTTCAACACGATCATGGCAGAGTTCCACAAGGATTCGCTCAGACGGGCGCCGCGGCCCAATCAGGGCAACTACTATCAAGTCAGTATCGTAGGCGAATTCCCGGAGTCCGGGCTGGTGCCGCTGTCGTTCCTGACCGGCATCATCGGCGTAACGCCGGATGTCAAAGGCCTGAAGATCGAGAGCTGCCTGCCCTCCGGCATGTCCTTTGCGGGCGTCGCCGAGTACAACTACATGGACCGCAAGTATTCGATCGAGGTCAACAAGTCGCTGACGGCGCCTTCCATTGTGCTCGACGGGGACAAATACGTAGTCAAAGTGCCGGCGGAGGGAACGTTCTTCATTACGCCGGAAAACGAAGTTTTAAGTGATAAGTGATAAGTTTTAAGTTACACAGGGAGGGAAACCACAATGAAAAAAGCAGTAGCATTGATATTGGCGCTGATGCTGGCGCTGTCGCTGGCGGGCGTGTTGTCCTTTGCCGCGGAGAGCAGCGAAGAGCAGCCTGCTATCGACGAGACCACGGTCAGAGCATACGCGTACGATGTGAACGTCAAGCATACGCCGTCCATCTGGCTGAACACGTTTGACTATGACGGCACCTGCAACGGATCCGATTACGCGATCTTCAAATGCGCCGCGGCGCTGAAAGGGATCGGACTGCCCGAAGTGTACGCCGGCGTGAGCGGGAATTTCTCGGATGCCACCGCCCGGTTCGAACTGTTCAAGTGGGATGAAAACGCGGAAAAGACGCTGACCGGCACGCCGGTGTTCTCGGAAGAAGTGTATTTCGACGGCGATCACCAGGATCTGCCGAACTTTTCGTTCGAATCGCCGCTGCCCGCGGGACAGTACCTGTTCAGGATCACGCAGATCTCCGACATGGACGATGAGGACCACAAACCGTACATCGTATTGCCCATCAGCGACCTGAAATATTCGGAAACGAAGATCGATTTTGACAGCCGCGGCCCCTTTGCGTTTTATATTGACTGCGAAAAGACCGACGGCGTCGAGGATTATTTCCTCGCTTTGGAAGGCAAGTCAGTCGACATGGATATCATGCCCGAAAGATCCGTTATACCGCGTAAGGCAAACGGCGGCGCGTTCCCATTCTTTGAGTTCGGCATCGTTACGCCGGTGGTCCCGGACGGGCAGGTACTGTATTCGCTGGCGCTGATCGGCGCCCCGACCTGGGTCAACAAAAACGGCGACTCCGACGTATCGTACGAAGTGTTCAAATGGACCGGCGATTACGAGGAGAGCATCGACGGCAAAGTGCTGGCCTCGGGTGAGATTTTAGACCACGCGGACAACTCCGACCTCACGATCAAATTCGGCACCGCGATGCGCTACGGCAATCAGTACCTGATCGTGCTCACACGCTCGAACAACGGCGCGATCGGCTACTACGAGGGCGAGCCGGATTATCCCGAAGGCTGGGAATTCTATGAGTACGGCATGGTGGTCGACAGCATCCCCGCGATCAAAGTCGCATACGCCAATGTCGGCGACCTGGGTCCGGAGGCTACGGACGCCCCCACCGAGGCGCCTACTGAAGCGCCCGTTGTCACCGATGCGCCTACCGACGCGCCTGTTGCTACCGAAGCTCCGGTCAAGACCGATGCTCCGGCCCCGACCAAGGACAACGGCGGAAAGGACGATACCGGGGAAGATACCGCTAAAAAGGACAACAAGAACAAAGCGCTCCCGTTCATCATCATCGGCGCCAGCGTCGTTTTGATCGCCGGGGCGGTTATTGCGATCGCGGCAAGCAAAAAGAAAAAGTAGAATTAATCTTTTTCCTTTGTAGAATTAGACTTTTTTCTTGAGTAAATTAGGAAATTAGGGAATTGCGGAGCGGCCTGACGGCCGCGATCTCACGGGCGGTGCGGAGCGGCAACCGCATCGAGTGTGAGTTCATCGCCGACGGCGATACTTCAATTCTCTAATTCTCTAATTCCCTAATTCTCTAATTCTACTCAAGGAAAGAGCTAATTCCCTAATTGAAACAAGGCGGCTTGTATGGTATAATCTTCAGCGGTGAAAGAGGCCGCGAGGCGCACCGAAAGTGCCGCGAAGGCAGTTATACGCGAAGGTAGTTATTGAAGTGGCAAAAAACGGTTTTTTCAATCGATTGATATACGGCAAAGAAGGTCCGGACATCACGGCAGACGAGCCTGAAAAGCGCGCGTTTTTCCGGTTCTGGGAGATCGCGTGGAACAAACGGTTCAAACTGAACGGGTTGAGCCTGATCTATTTTTTGTGTAATTTGTTGTCCACCGCGGTCACCGCGGCGGCGTACATGCTGGCGGTGTCATTCTATTATACGTTGTCCAAAGGCATATCGGTGAAAGACGCCATCGCCGCCAGCGCGGATCCCCGTGCCGCCCAGGTCATGTACTACATGGGCCTGGCGTTCGTGACCATACTGTTCAACGTGATACCCGTGTTTTCCGCGGGACCGTTCAGAGCCGGCATGACATTTGTGACCCAGTCCTTTGTGAAGCGCGAGCCCGTGTTCGTGTGGCACGACTACATCACCAAGACCCGCAGCAATCTAAAACTCGGGATACAGGCGATGATCATAAACGGGATCGCGGGGGTCATTGACCTTGTGACCGTGGCGTTCTACCTGGCGTGTACCGCGAAAGACTCTAACATGGCCGGCGTGATGCCCAACTGGCTGCTGTTCATTTCGGCGGCAATTGCCATTTTCATCACCGTGATGCTGCTGGCGATGAACCTGTACATCTATCCGATGATCGTCACGTTCAAATTGACGCTGAAGCAGCTGTACAAGAACGCCGCGATCTTCGCGCTGATCAAATGGCTGCCGAATCTGGGCATCATCCTGCTCACCGCGGCGATGGTGCTGCTGCCGCTGCTGGTGATCAACGGCTACTTCGCGTTCATCATCTCGCTGCTGCTGTACGCGGTCATCGGGCTGGCGTTCACGGCGTTCCTGCACTCGTTTTACGTGTATCCGATACTGAAAAAATATATGATCGACAACCCCAAGGCGGACCGCTCCGGAGGCAATAACAGCGCCGCTGGCGCCGCCGGAGATGCCATTGACGCCGCCGACAGCGCGGCAGACGCTTACGCCGCGGCGGACAACGCGGCGGACAACGCCGACGGCGCGGACAAAATTGACAACACCGAAAACGCGGAGGTGCCGGATGTATTACGATGAAGAAAAAACCAAAAAGCGGAAAAAGAGCGGCAGCGGCAAACTGCTGGTGGTAGTGATATTGTCCGCGGTGCTGGTCGTCGGCGCGCTGGCGGTCTTTTTGAACCTCCACTTGTTCAAGTTTTATATTGAAAACGGCAAATGGCCGGACCAGGAGCAGCGGGATTATTACAGCGCGAACGGCGAATGGCCCAAACCGGACGCCACCGCGGCGCCGGACAACGGCACTACCATCCACGACCTGCCCACTGCCATACCCGAGCCGGTAAATCCGGTGAATCCGGAGCAGATGACCGTTGCCAGCCGCTTCAATCCGCCGCAGGGCTACGAGCGCATGAGCGTGGAGCCCGGTTCCTTCGGCGAATTCCTGCGCAATTATCCGCTGCGTTCCTACGGCACGCCCGCGAAGCTTGCCGACGGTACCGAGAACCCCAACGCGCCCACCGAAGGCGTGTTTGACCAGGATATTCGTAAAAACGGTCTGCAGCAGTGCGCGGACGCCATCATCCGCCTGTACGCCGAATACCGGTATCAGCGCTCCGAATACGAGTATATAACCTTCGACTGCTACACCACGCCGGTGTTCAAGCTGGATTTCGACACCTGGACTACCGGGCAGCGCGTGCGGGCCAACGGCCGGGCGCTGGAGTGGTACAAATCCGACAAAGCCACTCCCGGCGATGTGTCGCTGAATACATTTCTGTATTATCTGGACAATGTATTCCTGTACGCCAACACCTATTCGCTTAAGAACCAGATGATGGAGATCAGTTCCTCCGACTTGCGCATCGGCGACTGCCTCATCATCACCGCGGATCAGACCGGCGGCACCGACGGCCATGCCATCATCGTGGTAGACGTGGCGGTCAACACCGCTACCGGCGATAAAGTCTTCATGCTGGCCGAGGGCAACACGCCTTCCACCGAAACATACGTTCTCAAGGACATAGAAAACGATACCGTGTGGTTCAGACTGAATGAGGACGGCACGTTCACTAAATTGTCTGTCGACGGCAGCCGTAAAGTGACGTATCCGCTGGATGCGTTCCGGAGGTTCAAGCGATGACGCCGGAAACGAAGAAAGCGCTGAAACGGCGGCTGGTGATCGTATTGTGCATCGCGCTGGCTATTGCCGCCATATATTTTACCGCGGTGCTGATCTATAAGGGAGATACGGAGCGGAAATATCCTTCTAAATATATTGACCGCGGCGCCGTGACGGTGGCGGAGCGTTTCCGGCTGCCGGAGGGTTTTGACCGCGATGAGGGCGGCAGCGAGGCGAGCCGGGCGGCGCTCAAAAAATTCGGACTGGCGGCGTATTATGCCGACGGTACGCGCAATTATGACGCCGGGCTGTGGGGCGTTTATGCGGACCTGGTGACAGCGCACCCGGCCGAATTCGGCCCGTACGCTCCCGAGACGCTGAAGCCCGGTGAGGTGCTGAAGATCAGCAAAACCGCCGGGGACAATGCGGATGGCAGCGCGCACTATTATCTGGTCGCCGACCTGTGCCGCGACGCGGAGGGCAACATCCGGGTACTGCTGGCCGTATACGAACCGGGCTGCGAAGTGTACATCACCGTTCCGGCCGAGACCGGGGCGGAAAAATACGCGGGCTGCTGGTTCGACCTGTCCCGCTCTTTCCCCGAAGCCGGCTGGAGCCTTGAGACCGGCAATTGACAGATAAAACAAAAATGGAACTGATATTAAGCAAAAGACCCCGTGAAAACGAACCGTATCTGCAGCTGGCAGTCGCCGAAAACTACGGCGCGCTGTGCGAAAGTGCGTCCGATATGATCGCGGGCTGCATTATTAAAGGCATCGTGGACAACGGCCGCTTCGTGCTCGGACTGTGCACCGGCACCCCCGCGCCCGGCGTATACCGGTCGCTGGCAATGAAAGACGGCATCGACTGGTCGTGCGTGCACATTTTTCTGCTGGAAGAAGTGCTGGCCGGGGACATGCGCGGCGCGTGTCTGGAGACTCTCCGGAACAATTTTCTGCGCTATGTGCCCATTCCCGGGGACAATATCCACACACCGGACTCTGAAGGCTTTACCGCCGCCCCGCAGCGGTTCTCCGCGGAATACGAAAGATCTATTACGGACAGCGGCGGGCTGGACCTCGCCGTGGTGACGCAATCCGAGAAATTCGGCGTGTCCTATGTTAACCGGGATACCGGGTTTTCCGATCATTGCGGCGTCGTCGGCGAAACGGACTCGGGTTTTATTGCGGCGGTGCCGGGGATAATGACTATTGCCCGCGCCCGCAAAACGGTGCTGCTCAGCGCCGGCAAAAACCGCGCGCTCGGGCTCAAACTGTTTATGACCGGCACGGAGGATCCCGCGCGGCCGGTGACGCTGCTCCGGTATTGTCCGGACATCACTGTGTTCGCGGGGCACGAGGCGGCATCGCTGCTGCGGCGGCTGTAACATCGATATTCTGGTGAATCGTTATGGCATGGACAACTAATCAACAACTGGCGATCGATGCGGAAGGCGCGGATATACTCGTTGCCGCCGGCGCGGGTTCGGGCAAGACCGCGGTGCTGGTGGAGCGCATTGCCCGCGAAGTGCTGGCGCGTACGGAGCCGTATAATGTTGACGACCTGCTGGTGCTGACGTTTACGAAAGCCGCGGCGGAGGAAATGCGTTCGCGCCTGTACAAGCGGATGGATAAAAAGCTGGAAGAGACTGTGGATGAGGCGGCCATCCGGCGGATCTACGAGCAGCAGGTGCGGCTGCGCAGAGCAAATATCGGCACCATGGACAGCTTCTGCCAGAAACTGCTCACCGAAAACGTGAAAGAGAGCGGCATCGACGACTCCTGGAGCGTATGTGATCCCGCCCGGTCAGACCTGCTGATGGACGAGGCCGCGAACCGCGCCTGCGAACGGTACAGTCAGGCTCATCCGGAGGATTACAAACATCTGATGGACGTGTACGGGAAGATCTTCTCGGACAACGGCATTATCGACGCGGTGATCTTAATAGTAAACGGCGCGCTGAACGCAGTCTATCCGGTCAGCTGGATCGACCGGTGTGAACGCGATTTCACTTCATTCGGGTCCGGAAGCAACTGCGATTTTGCCGAAACACCCTGGGGAAAGTGGCTGCTTGACTTCCTGCGCCTCAAACTGGAGGCATTGCTCGGCGAGTTCAAAAAGCTGTGTAAAACAGCGGAGCCAATAGAACCATACTATGATACAGCCGGTAGGGATATCGAGCTGCTGACATCGGTCGCGGCGGCCTTCAAAAACGGGACCGTCAAGTGGAACGACGCGTATGATATATGCAGTAATATCAGTTTCAGCAGGCTGAATTCTTTCAAAGTGAATAAAGAAGACCCGGAACTGGCCGCTTTGGCGGAGTCTTATAAAAGCAAGCGAACCGCGCTGAAAGGCGAGGTCGCAAAGATCAGCGGTTCGTTTTTTTCGAACGACCGGAACACTCCCCTGAACGACCGGGCGCAGACCGTTTCCGACGTGCGCGCGCTCTGCGAGATGGCGCGGGATGCGTACGGGGAGTTCCAGAATATCAAAGCGGTCGAGCGGCTGTACGACTACGCCGATATGGAACGGAAAGCGCTGGAGATATTGACCGGCGCGGACGGAGGTCCCTCCGAACTGGCCCTGTCGTACCGGCGGAAGTTTTCCGAGGTGTACGTTGACGAATATCAGGACAACAACGAGCTGCAGGAAAAAATACTGGACGCCATCTGCGGCACGCCGGGCGACCGCGGGCCGGAAGCGCCGTTCCGTTTCATGGTCGGCGACGTAAAGCAGAGCATTTACGGATTCCGCGGCAGCTGCCCGGAGCTGTTCATGAAACGGTACCGGGAATATACCGTAATAAACGCGCTGTCTGATATCCCGGCGGCGATCGGCGCGGGCAGTCCCGGCATCAAGATCCTGCTGGGGGAAAACTTCCGCAGCCGCCGCGAAATCATCGATTCGGTCAATGCCGTGTTCGATACCATCATGAACGAGGAGACCGCCGGCATGCCGTACGGAGAGGCGGAACATCTGGTCTACGGCGCGAAAGACAGCTACGACGCCACTTCCGGAGATCCCGCGGACCGGCGCAACAGCCCTTACCGTACCGAAATGGTAGTGATAGACAGTCAGGGGCTGTCGGAACCCGCCAAGACCATTCTCGAGGCGTACGAGATCGCCGAACGCATAAAGCAGATAATTGCAGGAGAGTTCAAACTGGTCGAAAAGGACGTCGGACCTCGCCCGGTCAGATTCAGCGACATCACCATTCTGATCCGCGATGTCAAAAAAGCCGGCAGCGTATTCGCAGACACGCTCCGCAGCCGCGGCGTGCCGGTCAGAGATACGGAATCCCGCTACGGGCTGTTCAAATACCCCGAAGTGCGGGTTCTGACCGCGTTCTTACGGATCCTGGACAATCCGCTCGACGACATTCCGCTGCTGACGGTGCTGGTCAATATTTACGGCTTCGGGGGCGAACTGCTGACGCGGATCGCCCGGCTGGATCCGGGGAAGACACGGCTGGACCCGAAAACAGTCTATTTATATGATAAACTGCGCTGTTTTGCGGAACGCGGGCAGACCGGTCCCAATGCGGCCTGTCGCGGCGAAGCGGAATTGACCGCGGCGTTTTTAGCGCGGCTGGAGACGCTCAGGTCATTGACCGGACGCCGTCCGGTGGCGGAAACGATCTGGGAATGCATGAACGAGAACGGCTTCGCGGACGCGGTGGTCCGTCAGAACGATCTCGGCGTGGGGTACGGCAACCTGATGCGGGTGCTGAAGCTGGCCTCCGGCTTCGACGGGGGCGGCCGCGGCGGTTACTGCGATTTTATCCGCCTGCTGGATATGTATGAGTCGGGCGATTCTAAGAGTATAAGCGCCGAGCCGCCCGAAGGCAGCAGCGACGACGCGGTATCGATCTCCACGATCCACAAGAGCAAGGGCCTGGATTACCAGATCGTGTTTATTGCGCAGACGTACAAGCACAGCGATCAGAAAAGCAGAGACAACGGCGGACTGTTGCTGCACAAGGAACTCGGTCTCGGTCCTGAACGTCTGGACACGGAGAAGCGCAGACGCGTCGCTACGGCTATGAAGAAAACGATCAAATTCAGAATACCGGCGGACAACCACGCGGAAGAACAGCGCGTGCTGTATGTGGCCATGACGCGGGCGCACGAGAAGATGATCCTGACCGGCGTGGTAGATAAATATCAAAAATTCATTGATCAATGTGCGTACGCGCTGGATCCGGACACCGGCCTGCCGTCCGACTACAATGTCATAAACACGGACGACTACCTGACGCATGTGTGCACGGCGGCGCTCGGGAAGCACGGGGAAAGCATTGCTCTCCGCCAGGGGCAGTTTACCGCCGAACTGGTCGAACAATTAAAGAAACACGCGGCGGAAGCGGCGGACAACAAAAAAGCCGGCAATTTCGAAACTTTCCGCTTCAGCCTTCCGCCGATGCCGCGCTGGGATCCGTCGCGGGTCACTGCCGCTGACGAAGGTTCCGTCCGGGTGCCGCCGGTCAAAATATCCGTTTCCGAACTCAAACGCCTCTCCAATGCCGCACTGGCCGGCGCGGAGGAGGACGCGGGGACAACGGAATTGACCCTCGAGCGGCTAACGTCACGTAAGCGCCCCGAATTAAAGCCGTTAGACGGGGGACAGACCTCCGTCCGGGATGCGAAGCAGGCGGCAATGGCCGGCACGCTGCTGCACTGCTGCCTGGAGCATATTGACTTCGTACGGGCCGCGGGCGCCGGGGCGGAGGGTATTGACGCCGCCGGGCGGTATGCCGAGGAGCTTATTGCCGACCTGACCGCGCGCCGGTTCTTCACGGCGGAAGACGCGAAACTGATCAGCCGGCCGATATTGACCGCGTTCATCTGTTCGGAGTTTGCGCAGGAACTGGCCCGGGCGGATTATCTGAAGCGCGAAGTGCCGTTCACGTTCAGCTGCGATTCCGGCGTACTGCTGGACGCTCCGGCGTTTGCGGGGCGACAGACCGCGGTGCAGGGCGTGATTGACTGCGTGTACCGGGCAGGCGGCCGGCTGATCCTGGCGGATTATAAAAGCGACCGTGTGAAAGATCACGACTACCGCGCGCATTCGAAGCAGTATCTGATCCAGCTGTCGATCTATGCCGAGGCGTGCCGCCGCCGGTTCGGCGCGCTGCCGGACAAGATAGTATTGTACTATCTGCGCGACGGCAAAACATACGAGATTTCTGCCGCGGAACTGAAGCGGCTGTGAGGTGCGGGCAACATGGAAGAGATGAGACTGCAAAAATATCTGGCGGAGTGCGGCGTGGCGTCGCGGCGCGGCGCGGAGGCAATGATCGTCGAAGGGCGCGTGACGGTTGACGGCAAAGTCGTGACCGAGATGGGCGTGAAGGTGACCGGACGGGAGCGGATCGCCGTTGACGGCAAGCCCGTGAAGCCCGAGCGCAACAAGATATATATCATGATCAATAAGCCGGTGGGGGTATTGTCCGCGGCGTCGGACGACCGCGGGAGGCAATGCGTCGTTGACCTCGTCGAAGGCATCCGCGAGCGCCTGTACCCCGTGGGCCGTCTGGACTACGACACTTCCGGCCTCCTGCTGCTGACCAACGACGGCGAGCTGACAATGAAACTCACGCACCCATCTTTCGAGATCTGGAAAACGTACGAGGCGGTGGTGCGCGGCGAGCCCAACGAGGGCAACGTCAAACGCTTCGCCGAAGGTCTCGAACTGGACGACGGTCCCACGCTGCCCGCGCTTTTAACCGTCACAGGCCACAAGGGCAACAACGCCATCGCCGAAGTCCGCATCCGCGAAGGCCGCAACCGCCAGGTCCGCCGCATGCTGGAAGCGATCCGCCACCCGGTCCTCAAACTCAAGCGCACCGGCTTCGGCCCGCTGGAACTGGACCCCGACCTGAAGCCCGGCGCGTGGCGCCACTTGAGGCAGGATGAAATTGACAAGCTTAAACAATTATAGAATTGGGCTTAGTCCGGAATAGAATTAGGTTTAGTCTTTTATAGAATTAGGTTTAATCCGGAATAGAATTGAGGAGGCTCCGCAATTTTGCGAGGCTGATCGATTCGCTGTAATGCGTGCCCTCATAAGTAGGATGCAGGACGGGATATTGTGCTTTCGTGCGCAGAATATACTTTTGAGAGATCGCCCAATCGATCACGTCAGCCACTTGCACTGCGGACAAATTCGCCAATTTACCATAGCCGCTAACTTTATCCAAACCGCGCGCCTTGATTCTTTTATCATTTTCACTTTCGCCCCGCAGAACCGCTGATAAAATGCCGGCGCCGTAGTAATAATGTAAACTGATATCCGACAGGCATTGCAGAACGGTATGAAGCAGTTCGTTTGCGCGTTCGATCATCGGGTCTTTGTTAGTAATTTCGGCTTTTTCGATAATGACCGGCAGAACTTCGGGAATAGCATATACTGCGCTTCGTGGCGCAGCGGGCGGTTCGGGCGGCAGGGGAAGCGCATCATCAGCATCGGCAACGAAAGATGCGGGATCATCAGGATAATTCATTATTTTATAATAATATCCTTTTGTCATCGTGCGGTTGCAGCCTTTGCCGTTTGCTTTATAATTTGTGCAGCCAAGGAAATAATCATCTTTCTGACTGGGTTTGACGATCAGATAACCGTCCCGGCACTGGTCGCACTTTATGATAGACAGCTTGTCTGCTTTGTATTCGTTTGTCATGAAACTGCATAGTTCCGGCTCATTTGTACATATGTGGAGCCGTAATCCGTATGATTTTTTATATCTGAACTGCATGGGGTACCCGCAGACCGGACACGTTTTTTTGAACGACGGGATTTCTTTCGGATCCTCGTTCCATTCACCCTTCAGCACCACGTTTTTGAAATCGTGTTTTATTTCCAGCAGAAATTCAGACGGATTCTGTTCGGGAGCAATAAAAAATACCCGGTTTCTGGTTCGGGTCAACGCTACATAAAACAGTCTTCGCTCTTCCGCATAGTCAATGGCGCGGTCGCCTTTGATCACGAATGACAGCACCGGATCATCCTCGACCTTTGACGGAAAACCATAGGTTTCATTTCTGCCGTTAATTACAATTACATTATCGTATCCCAGCCCTTTTGAGGCATGGGCAGTCATAAATGTCAAATTTAGACGCGGGTATTTGACCGACTTGAGCTTATTGCCGCGATTGATAAACTCGAATAGACCGGAGCGTTCCAGGTGGTCGCCGTCAAATCCATATCTGCCCAGGAGCAGGATCGATGAATTAGGCGATTTGCCTTCGGCTTTGTTGAAAGCCATTATCTGTTCCAGTGCGGTCTCGATAGCGTGGGCAATTGCATAATTTATGCCGCTGCGGTTATCCCCGTTGAGTGATTTACGGGTACTGTTGTAAGTATAAATAATGACCGGGTCGTTGATTCGTTTATTCGAGATAAGATCTTTTTGTATCTGTTCGCGATTTTTCTGTATAAATGTACCGGCAATGTCGATTATGTCCTGAGAATTGCGGTAGGTCCGTACGATCTTGAGCAGTTTGGCATATCCCATCTTTTCGGCAAATTTAGTAAACAGCGTAATATCCGAACCGCTGAATGCGTAAATTGACTGCCAGTCATCTCCGACGGCAATGATCTTTGCATCACATACATCGCGCAGTGCACTGACCAGATCGAAACGCTGACGGGAAATATCCTGATATTCATCAACGATTATATATTTGAAGTCCAGTTTCTGCTTCATCTCTTTGACTTCGCGCAGAATGCGCGCGGACTCGTTGATCATGTCCTGGAAGTCCACGGCATCATTTTCTTTAAGGTATCTTTGGTATTCCAGATAGCAATCATTGCAAATATCCAGAAACAGCCGCGTCCTGACATTTTGTGTGGAATGATACATTCGGTTGAATTCATCTGCGGTAAAACCGTTGGTCTTGAAATTGGAGATGAATCGGCAGATAAGCGCCACCAGTTTGCGGATATACCGGTTTTCTTCGGAGGATACCAGCATTTCCAGAACTTCGCGATTTGGCCGCGGTGTAAGCACAAAGCCTGCTGTTTCCAGTTTTTCTTTGAGATGTTCGGTTAGTGGTTTTCCGTCGTTGTATGACGAAAATGTGAAGATCAGCTGCGTTCCGTGTTCACGATGCAGCCGGATCTTATCGTGAATCGCTTTTTTGTAGGCTGCCAGATCTGTCGGGCCAAACCGGTTGCTGGTTCCTTTTTCGGTTACCCCAAAATGTTCGATATACGCTGTATGATCGCCTTGACGAATCATGAAATCGGGGGTATACGGTTTTCGAGAGAGAAGAATATCGTACGGATACAGCGGCTCATATTCATACTCGATATTGTTCAGGAACAGAAAGTTGGCAATTTCCACTTCCTGATTTGAACGCATTACCTCGCTCTGGATAGTGACTGCTTTTTTTGTGCGGGTGTCAATTACCTGCTGCTGAAAGTCCGTGATCTCGCTTCGCAAAGTGGTAAAGTTCGATTTAGCAATATTATTAAAGAATTTATTCAGATCACTGCCTTCGTACGGAGCGTCAAAATACGATGCAAAAAACATGATCAGGTTATTCACCGCGGTCTCGTTTTTTAGCACGGAGTCTTTTAGATAATCCTGGATCACATAATACAACTTTGAATCATCAACAATATTAAGTCGTTCGGGATGCTGTTTTCTGAGGACGGCGTTTCCGGTGGAATGAAAAGTAGCAATCGGGCACTCTATGTGCAGTTCGCCGGTGATGTGCTGCTTTAGTTCGTTGACCGCCTTGTTCGTAAATGAAATCACCAGGATCTGTTTTGGGTCAACGCCCTGCTTTTCCACAAGATACTTTACTTTGGCGGCAACGGTCGTTGTCTTTCCCGCACCTGCGCCGGCAATTACCAGGCAATGATCTTCGTCGGTCAACACCACTTCGCTCCTCTTGTAGTTTTCAAAGATCATAGTGTGAAACGGTTCGTTACGATGTCTCGGCACCTGCAGCGTGAGAGTACCGATCCGTGTTGTAAGTTCACGCTCTCTGGTACCATTTCGATAGTCAAGTCGTTCTCCACTCCTTTCATACTTTGAAGCCCCGAGCTGTTCTTCTGATTCTGCTTTCATGATGATGT
>JAFZSK010000082.1 GCA_017620915.1 Clostridia bacterium
AAAGAAGGAATTGCGGCCTCCGTTTTTCCTCGTTCGGGAGGCCACAATCGTCAAAAGAAGGAATTGCGGCCTCCGTTTTTCCTCGTTCGGGAGGCCACAATCGTCAAAAGAAGGAATTGCGGCCTCCGTTTTTCCTCGTTCGGGAGGCCACAATCGTCAAAAGAAGGAATTGCGGCCTCCCGGGACAGACCTGACTCAAAGCAGCAAAAACACTTTATACAATTTTTATAGAATCGGCCATTTCAAAATTAGCAGTATACCGTCAACCTTCGGCTGCATTATAAGCAATAAAAATACTATTATTTGCAAATTTTCTGCAACCCCGGGAAATATCCGGGAAATAGTTGGACAACCGCGCTGCCGGGGGAGTATTATTTTCGTACGGCGGGACCGACCCGCCGCTACAGGAGGTTGCAAGATGGATTTTGAAAGACGTATCAACACATTGAGAGTTTCAAGCAAGTCTAACCCGAAGCAGATCGCGGAAGTGCTGTGCGAACTGCTGGGACAATTCGGCAAAGCCAACATGCGCGCCGTCGGCGCGGCGGCGATCAACCAGACGGTGAAGGCAATCGCCATTGCCTCCATCAAACTGATCCCGTCCGGCGCGGATCTCGTATGCTTGCCCGCATTCTGCGACGTCGTGATCGACGGCGAGACGCTGTCGGCGATCCAGTTCAGCGTCGAAGTGCGGTGGGCGGAAGAGATTAAGATGAGTGCCTGAATAGAATTGGGTCTAGTCCGGAGTAGAATTAGGTTTAGTCTTGAGTAGAATTAGGGCTAGTGCCTGTATAGAATTAGGTCTAGTCCGGAGCAGAATTAGGTTTAGTCCGGAGCAGAATTAGGTTTAGTCTTAAGTAGAATTAGGGCTAGTGCTTGTATAGAATTAGGTCTAGTCCGGAGCAGAATTAGGTTTAGTCTTAAGTAGAATTAGGGCTAGTGCTTGTATAGAATTAGGTCTAGTCCGGAGCAGAATTAGGTTTAGTCTTGAGTAGAATTAGGGCTAGTGCCTGTATAGAATTAGATTTGGTCATGAGCAGAACGGGGATGAGCGTGTGGCTAATCCGATCGAGGAGAAAAGTTTTGAGTTTGCGGTGATGATCGTCAAACTGAACAAATATCTAAATGAGGTAAAGAAAGAATATGTGTTCGCTAAACAGCTGCTTCGCTCCGGAACGAGCATTGGAGCAAATGTGGCTGAAGCTCAATATGCGCAAAGCGAAGCAGATTTCATCTCGAAAAACAGTATTGCCCTCAAAGAAGCTGCTGAAACGCATTATTGGCTCAGACTTTTGGAAAAAAGCGGAATACTTTTGGAGGACGAAGCTCAGCCTTTCGTCGCAAAATGCATCGAAATAAAAGTGATTCTGAATGCGATCGTTCGCTCTTCAAAATCAAAGAAGAAGCAAGGCGAAAATTCAATTAAGAAAAGCGGCAGCGTCTAATTCTATTAAAAGATCAAACCTGATTCTATAAAAGCGCTAAAACTAATTCTATTCCGGCGCAAAACCTAATTCTATTTAAAGACTAAGCCTAATTCTATTCCGGCGCTAAACCTAATTCTATATTGAGCCTATCCCGCTCTGTGTGGTATAATCTTATTGAGCGGTTTCCGACTCAATTCAAAGCGAGGTATTACGGGTATGATCAGATTCGGCACAGGCGGCTGGAGAGCCATCATCGGAGACGACTTCATCAAGGCGAATATATGTTTGCTGGCGCAGGCGATCGCCGCCGATATGCGCGGCGAGGAGAAGGACAAGGGCGTTGTCATCGGGTACGACCGCCGGTTTTTGTCCGAGACCGCCGCCGTGTGGGCCGCGGAAGTGTTCGCGGGCAACGGCATAAAGGTGCATTTTATTGACAAAATTGCCCCCACGCCGCTGATCATGTTCAGCGTGCGCAAACTGGGCACGAAGTACGGCATGGCCATCACCGCCAGCCACAACCCCGCCGCGTACAACGGCATCAAGATCTTCACCGCGGGCGGTCGCGACGCCGGTGAAGACGTGACGAAGAAGCTCGAGGGGATAATCGATTCCGGGCCGGAGGTATTGTCGATGCCGTACAAAGACGGCGTCAACGCGGGCCTGATCGTGCGGTGCACCACGCAGAACGATTATATTGACAGCATCATCAGCATGGTCAACATGCAGGCCATCCGCGAAAAGAACCTCAAGATCCTGCTGGACCCCATGTTCGGCGTGAGCCGGACGTCGTTGATGACGATATTGATGACCGCCCGCTGCGATGTCGAGCTCATCCACGACCGGCGCGACCCGTTGTTCGGCGGCAGATTGCCCGCGCCCACCGAGAAGACGCTGCTGAGCCTCATCAACGACGTGGTGGAGCAGGGGTACGACCTGGGCATTGCCACCGACGGCGACGCGGACCGCATCGGCATCATCGATGACCAAGGCAACTTCATACACCCCAACAGCATCCTCGTGCTGCTGTACTACTATATGCTGAAGTACAAAGGCTGGAAGGGCGACGCGGTACGCAATATTGCCACCACCGAGCTGCTGGACAAGATCGCGGCGGACTTCGGATTCGTGTGCCACGAAGTGCCCGTCGGGTTCAAGCACGTGTCGGCGGCGATCGAAAAGTACGACGCCCTCATCGGCGGCGAATCCAGCGGCGGTCTGACAATTCGCGGCCACATCCCGGGCAAAGACGGCATTTTTGCCGCCGCGCTGCTGGTGGAGATGTTGTCCGTGACGGGCAAAAAGATGTCCGAACTGCTGGATGAGATCTTCGCGCGCTACGGCAAAAGTGAAATGGCGGAGTACGACACGCGCTTCTCGCCGGAAAAGAAGGCAGAACTGCAGCACCGGCTGTTCGTGGACAAATTCGTGCCGGATCTCGCCGCGATCGGGGTCAATATCTCCGAGGCCAACTACATGGACGGCGTCAAATTACGCTTCGCGGGCGGCGGCTGGATAATCATCCGCTTCTCCGGCACCGAGCCGCTGCTGCGCATATTCTGCGAGGCGGAAAACCGCGAAAAGGCGCAGAAGATCATTGATCTCACTGCTGCGCAGCTGGGCCTTTCAGGTAATTAACGGAACTCACTTTTTGATATATTTCTGCAGGATCCCGGCGGCGACCTGGTTGTTGACCTCCGGGGTGTAGTGGACGCCGTCGTCAATAAAAAGCCCGTGATATCTCGCGTTCCGGTCGTACGCGGGCAATGTGCGCGCGTCGAAAACGGAGATGTTGTCCCCGGCGGCCAGCTCGTCAAATACCGAATTGATGTAGTTAACGGTCTCAAAACAGGTCCAGGCGGGGCAGTTGCCGTTGTCGTCCGGCTTGTCGCAAAACCGGTGGATAACTATAGGAAAGTTTTGACCCGCGGCCGCCCGGAAGCCGCGAAACAGCCTGTCATAAATGCTGCGCAGCACCGGCCGCAATTCCTCCGGAGTGAACAGTTCGTCCTCTTCGCCCCCGCGCCAGTGGAGCACGTATTCCGGGACGATGCCGGCGGCGTCAAAACTCCGCGCCGCGAGCTCCAATATATGCACGGCCAGCGGAAACAGCGAAATATCCGCGGTCCCGAGCGGTCCGGGCACCAGCTTCGGCGGCCGTTCCGGGTACCACATGAACCGTTCCGTCACGCCCTGCGCGCCGATGGCAATATGAATAATATACAGATCGGGCAGCCGGGTTCCGGCGTCAACGGCGTCCTGCCATTGCCGCGCCAGGCAGTTCGCCAAAGAATACGTATCGTCCTGCGTCTCGCCCAGATTCATCCCGGCGCTCGTATATCCGCTCCAGCTAAGCTCGCGGACGTCGAACGACTGGTTCGGATCGCGGGCGAGCCCGAATACGTTTTTGAGCGGCTGCACGATCCGGTCCTCCGGCTTCATAGGTATTCCGTGTCCGACCGCGTTGGACTGGCCGAACAGCATAAAAACCACCGCGCGCTCAGTACTATACGGCATACCAGCAGATCTTCCATGACCCGTTTTCAAAAACGAAATCGTACAGTTCGTAATTTTCCGTAAACAGATTATTGTGCCCCGGAGCCAGCTTCATCGGGATCGTAATGCTGTATTTATACTCCGAACTGATCGACATTGAGATATCTTCGGGATCCGAAAGCCGTTCGGAATCGACAACGTACTCGGCTTTACGGTAGTCGCTGTCGGTCGACGCCCTGTACTTAGGCGCGGCGGTATTGTAATAATACTTGCTGCCGTCGAAGTAGTACCGGCTTTTCAGATAAGCGTAAAAATCCGACCGTTCCAGATTCGTCAGATACTCCGCGGGCAGGAGCGCTGAAAATCTGTTTAAAATATCGTCGGGGCTGTAACCCGGAAGCACTTCACGGAAAGTGCCGTGCTGATCGGCGTTGTCGACCTCGATCTCATTGCCGCCGTCAACGAACCAGAGGAAACCGTCGATCACGCTGCGCTCCAGTTCATTGACCGCGACGGCCAACGCGTTCACCGTATCGGCGCTGATCATGACCGCGTCGTATGCCGCAACGCTGCGCGGAATGCGCTGAGGATGGAGGGGAATATAACCGGGCGCTGTGATATAAAGCTGTACAGTTTCGGTATAGCCCGTTCCCGCGTAATAGTATAAGGGCGTGTTTATGACGGTCATTCCGTTGCCGTCGGTGACAAACGGAACGCTCCCTTCGGTCCTGTATGACAAATACACTTCCGCCCCGGGGAGGGGGATGCCGTGCTCGTCCCTGACCGTAATCGTGCACTTTTCGGAGTATTCGTCTGTCGGGAAGAGGTGCAGTTCTACGTTGGTATACCGCGCCTTGCTGGAAACACGGCATACGTTGGTGCGGAAATACGGCAGAAAACCTTCTACCGGAGTTTCGAGCTCAAAGGAGTATTCGCCTACAGGCAGCGCCATCGCGGCCGCGCTGTTGATGTTGGTGTAGCCGAAATTGACCCTCCTGCCGGAAGCGTCAACGGCGGCGATCGAGATCCCGGCCGGGATCTCGTGGCTCCCGGCGGAATGATCCCGTTTTGAATCATCTTTTACGACAATGCGCACGAGTTTGTATTTAGTAACGTCGTACGATATTCCGGGGACGCCTTCGAACGCGCTGTCGCTGTTGGCATCGGTTCTGCTCGTATGCTTGAAATCGTCGCCCGGAGTATGCAGCCGGATATCTTCCTCGGTTCGTTCTTCGAGCGGAATATATGCCGTTTCCGAAGCGACGCTCACGGTGCACGAGATCGTTCTTGCTGGATCCGAAGTGGTGAAGGTGATCTGCGCCAGCCCGGTCGCCAGCCCTTTCAATGTACGTCCGTCAAAGCTGACAATGTCCGGCCGGTCAATGGTGTATTCGAATGTGCCGTCGGTATCGATCGCGTTCACGCTGACAACGAGCTCTTTCTCGCTCCCTTTTGCCATCTCAACGTAGCTGCTGCTGAGTTTTATCGAATTTATGCCTTTCACGTACAGCCGGAACGAGGCTTCCGCTCCGTCCGCCGCAATGGCGTTTACGGTGCAGGTGCCGGGATGCCACGCTTTGAGCTGACGGTTTTCTTCAAAATAGAGCGCCGTGCCGTATTCGTCCATGCCGTTTTCGATCACGCTGAACGTGACGTTCTCGACTTCGCCGGCCGGGTCGCCGTTGCCGTCTCTTCGGTATACTGCGAGCCGCAATTCGTCGCCGGGCAGCAGGTGTTTTTCCTCGAAACCGAAAGTGATCCCGGTCAACGGCGCGTTGGTGACAGGCGCGTTGGTGACAGGTGCGTCGGTGGCGGGCGCGTCGGTGGCGGGTGCGTCGGTGGCGGGTGCGTCGGTGACAGGTGCGTCGGTGGCGGGTGCGTCGGTGGCGGGTGCGTCAATGGTTGGCGCGTCGATAGCGGGCGCCTCGCTCGCGGGTGCTTCGGAAGTAAGCAACGCGGTATTTCCATCCGCGGTGTTGTCAACGGGAACCGGCGATGTCCACGCATTCCGGAAGTCAAGCTTGCAGGACGAAAGCGTCAGCAGCGCCAATGCGGCAATTACGATATAGATAATAAAATGACGTTTTACTTTTGCCATATTGATCGCACTCCCTCGCGGCGGGTCATAGGAAACAATGACCTTGAGATTATTATAGTTTATTTATACTTTGAATACAAGATGCGAGCTCCGGCAGCGGTTTCCGGCAATGCGGCAGGCAGAGTGCCAGGCAGGGTGCTCAGGCCGCTCTCCGGGGCACATGCATGAATGAAACAGCAGATAAGAGATGATATCCGGCTGTCTTTTCTTGCAGACCACTTCCCGCCAGACCTTTTGCAAGAAAGGCACGCACAACCAGTGGCGCGAAGAGACGCCCGACCGCTCAGCTGCACAGCCGCGCGGCTGATCTCTCGCGGATCTCTCAACGTAAATTCCCAAAGTAAATCCCATCGCAAATCCTACTGTGGTAGTTACTTTGGGAATTTACTCTCGATTTCCGCAATTTCTCAATTCCACAGAAAAAACACACATTCCCGCAGAAATATGATATAATACCTTTTGGCGCTTTGTTCGCCTCAGCTCTCCAAACAACTGGGCGCTTTGTTCGCCTCAGCTCTCAAAACAACTGAGGGAGGAAAAGAAATGAATAGTAAAAACAGTAAAAAATATATTGTGCGCAAAAAGGCCGCTCCGTTGTCGGCATTATTGCTGGCGGCGGTGATGCTGCTGAGCAGCGGCTGCGGCGTGCGGAACGGGAATGAGCCAACCGCGCTCCCCGCCACGGACGAACCTGTTGTCATAAACAGCGGCGAACCGGTCAATACGGAAGACGCGCAGGGAACGGACGCTGCCACCGGCGACGCTACGGATAAACCGGAAACGACGCCGGAGTCAACGGAAGTATTGCCCACGGAAGAGGCTGCCACCCCCGCCGCGACCGAAAACGCGCCGACGGAAACTGCTGCCCCATCGGAGACCGCTACCGGCGAACTCGCGGAGACCGCCACGGCTGCCCCCACGGCAACGCCGACCGCGACCCCGACGGCTACGCCTACGCCGAAACCCACGGCTACGCCTACCCCGAAACCGACCGCCACACCTACACCTAAACCCACGGCCACGCCTACGCAGAAGCCCACGGCTACGCCCACCGCGCCGCCGGATTCCAACCTGGCCAAATACAGTGCGCTGGTGATCTCCAAAGTGTACGGCAACGGCGGCAACGTTACCTCCGCCTGCGAACACAGCTTTATCGAACTGAAAAACACCGGCACCACGTCGCTGCGGCTCGGCGGTCTGGCGCTTTATTATAAATCCGGCGCGGGTTCGGACTACACTTCCTTCGCGCTGCCGGACGTCACGCTGAACGCCGGCAAGACTTACCTTATCCGCTGCGCTTCCGCATCCAAATCCTCCGTTAAATACGACACCACCTACGAAGTGATCCGCGTCACCAACTACGACGCCGAATGGAACATTTCACTGAGCAACAAGGACATCCGGCTGGTGTTGTCCTCCACCGGCAAGTCCTTCAACAAAGCTACGCAGCCTGCGGAACTGAGCGGAAAGATCTCGTATTTCGTTGCCACCGACGATTACTATTTTGACACCGGCTACGTGTCGGATTATTCCAAGAATAAAGTGGCGGTGCGCGTTGCCGACAAGCAGGACAGCGGCTGGTACCTCCAGAACCTCACCAAGACCACCACCGAAAAACTCGCGCAGATCGTGCCCGTCGCCATGAACGGCAAGACCGGAACGATCATCGGTTCCAAACTCTCCGAAGTGAAATTCTCGTCGCCGGCCGGATTCTATACATCGCCGGTCACGCTGACATTGACGCCGCCCGCGGGCTACGATACGGTATACTACCCGCTGGACGGCTCCGATCCCACCACATCGTCCACCCGGCGGAGACACACCGCGGCGTTCACGCTGGCGGACACCACCAGCACGGCCTTCGGATCAACGTACACCACCGGTCTCAACTATGTGGGCAATATCCGCTCCGCCACCTCCCGAATGATCGGCGCGCACGTGGTCAAAGCCTGCGCGTACGACGGCAAGAGCTACACCGGCGTATACACCAATACATATTTTGTTTCGTCTGCCATGGATGGCTACGGCGTCACCGTGATGTCGATCTCGCTGGAAAAGAATCAGATGTTCGGCAACCCGGGCTTCTACCACAACTTCAACGCGTCCAGCAACGACCCTAACACCCGCGGCGTTGCGTTTATGGAAGTGTTCGATAAAGACGGCACGCGGCGCGGCTATTCCAACGTGGAGCTTTCCATCAGCGGCCACGGCTCTTCCGGCACCGGCATGCGGTCCATGAAGGTGTTTATCAAGGGGTCGGGGAATATTGCCGACGGCACCGAATCCAAGCTGAACTTTGACCTGTTCGACGGCTACGCCACCAACAGCAAAGGGCAGTGCATTACCGACTTCTCGCGCCTGCTGCTCCGTAACTCCGGCAACGACTGCGGCGTATCGTACATCCGCGACGCGTATATGCAGCGGGTGAGCCGGGTGCTGAATATTGACACCATGGCGTACGCGCCGGTGCTGGTGTTCATCAACGGCGACTTCTGGGGCGTGTACAACGCCCGTGAGCGCTACAGCGGCGACTACGTGCAGTCCCATTACGGCATCAACAAGGACAACGTTGCCCTCATCGAAAGCGACTACTCCCAGGTGCACACCAACCAGAACGCGCCGTTCGTTGTCAGCTCCGGACTGGACAATGACGCCGACGATTTCAACGCCCTGGTGGATTACATCAAGTCCCACAGCATGTCCGTCACGTCATACTATAAATACGTGACTGACAGACTGGATATCGACTCCTTTATCGACATGTACGTGTCGCGCCTGTACTTCAGCGCCCGCGACTGGCCAGAGAACAACATCAAAGTCTGGCGCAACCGCGCGTCCGATGATCCGTCCGGATTCGACAACAAGTGGCACTTCACGCTGCTGGATATGGACATGGGCATCGCGTTCTTCACGGACGCCAACAACACCACCGAGAACTCCAACTTCTTCGGCTGGATCGACGCTACGGGCTGCGTAGTAGGCAACATAATGCACGCGCTGCGCCAGAACAATAACTTCAAGCGCCAGTTCCTGGCCCGCTTTTATCAGGTGCTGAACGAGATCTACGTACCGTCCTGGATGGAGGAGGAACTGAATACCGTTGTCGCCCAGAGAGCGCCGCTGCTCACGCTGCAGGCGCAGCGCTGGGGCGCCAGCACGAGCACGTACAACTCGTCTGTCTCCAATATGCGCAAGTTCATCCGCAACCGCTACAGTTACGCGGTGAGCTACCTGTGCTCGTATTTCGGCATTACCGAGAGCTACCTGAAGAGCATCAGCGGCAACTATCTCACCATGAACTTCTCCGAGACACGCCTGAACGTCAGCGTTGACGGAACGAGCGTAGGCACCTCGTGGGTCAAAAAATTCGATAAGAGCATAACGGTCAATATTACCGCCTCCGCCAAACCCGGGTTCGAACTGGTTGCCATCGTATTCACCGACAGCAACGGCAAGGTCACCCGCTACACCGGCGGTACCGCGCAGATCACGACCACCGTTGCCGGCGAGATCAGCTTCGAGACCAAGAAGCAGGCCTCGGCGGTGGATCTGTCGGTGCATTCCGGCATCGTGGCGGGCGGCGCGCAGATGTACTATCTGACGCCGGAAGGCAAACTGTACGCCTGGGGCAGCAACAATAACAACGTCCTGGGCGCCGGCGTGTCGCAGGCCGTCGTAAACAAGCCTAAACTGGTGCGCGAGAACGTGGCGCAGATCTCCGTGGCCAACAGCAACGATCTGGAGAACGGCAACAACAACATCATGGCCGCTATATTGACGCTTGACGGCGATATATACGTTATCGGCGCGGGTACGGTACCCGGTCTGACGGCGACCGCGTCTGCCTGGACGCTGGTGGAATACGACGGCATGCCCGTATCGATCAGCGTAGGCTTCGACCACATGCTGGTGCTGGATAAAGACGGCTCGGTTTGGGGCATCGGCAATAACAGCTACGGCCAGCTGGGCAAGACCAATGAGGGCGGCGCGGTCACGTCGTTTATAAAGATCGCCTCCGGCGCGACGATGGTATCCGCGGGACGCCGCAATTCCGCGTACGTCAACACCAACGGCGACTGCTACGTGCTGGGCGACGCCCGCTGGAACAAGTTCCGCGACTCCACAGAAAACATTACCACGCCCTACAAACTGCTCTCCGGTGTAAACTATATTACCAGCGGCGAGCATGAGATGCTTCTGGTCACGGAAGACGGCAAGCTGTACTATGCAGGCTGGCGCACAGTGGAGGGCTTCGGCCAGGGCGGCGGCAGCTGGGGCGCCAAACCGCTGAACATCTCCGGCGTGGCTAAAGCGTCAATAAAATTCGGCGATATTGCCATCATGACTGAATCCGGAGCGCTGTACGGCTACGGTATCAATACAGGCAACTGCATCGGCGGCAACGTCACCGGCGGCACTCCGACTCTGCTGATCAGTTCCGGCGTACAGGACGTCGCGGCGGGTCACGCCTTCATCGCATACCTGGATTCGAACGGTAAGATCAAGGTCAACGGCAGCAACGCCGAGGGCCAGGCAGGCAACGGCACCACGTCAGACTACGTGTCCTGGGCAACGGCAACGATTAGTTGACAGTAACCAGCGCCAGTGCGTACGGCGCGAGGGGAATATGGAGACGGTCCCAGTTGACCTTCGCGAGATCATGGCCGTCATCTAATATGAACAGTTCATCCGCTTTCGGCATGCCGGAGGCGGATGAGTTTATATTGACGTAAACGGGAGAGTTCAGGCGGTTGACCACCAGCGCGCGGTGGCGGGAGGCAATAACTTTGACGCCGGCAGGATCCGATACCTCCGCGGCGAGCCGCTCACCGTCCGCGTACAGTTCACCGTACGCCTTGAACGCGTAATACGCCTTGAGCGGCCGGAAACGCATCGGGTCGAACAACCCGCCGTACGTGGAGTAGAACTGGCCGTCGTAGTACATCATTTTATCCACCGGCGCGTCGTGCATGGTGATCATCATGGAGGCAATATTCGACGCGTCCGCCATGGTGCCCCGCAGCGCGACGCCGGTGTTCCACTCGTTGAAGATGCTCTCGGTCTCCGTGAATCCGAACCGGTCCAGCGTTTCCCGCGCGAATTCCGCGAACCGCACGCAGTCGTTCTCCGCGGCGTAGCTGTGCCATGAGAAAAAGTCCAGCGGGGCCCGGGTCTCCGGCGCGGAAATGTACTCCATAAACTTCAGGAAAAACTCGGTGAAATACGCGGTGCGCGGGGAGATGTTGGCGTCCGGCGCCGCTTCCGCCTGCACTACAGAGTAGAAGCCGCAGCTGGCGTAGCCGCCGATCTTGAGGGCGGGGAAGCACTGCTTCAGATGATTGGCCGCGACGCGGTACAGCTCGAAAAACTGTTCCATAGAGCCGCGCCACATGGGATTGACGGCGGGATCGGGCTCGTTGTCCGGTTCGTTCCAGATCTCCCAGTATTCGAGCCCCAGCCGGTAGCCGTCCGCCCAGCCCTCGTTGTAGTGGCGGATGATGTGTTCGCAGATGCGGGCCCATTTGGCGTTGTCCGCGGGCGGGAAGGTGCGGTACGCTTTGCCGAAGGGGTCGTTTTCGATGGTGCAGCCCAGGCGGTAGAACGCCTGGGCGCCCTGCTCTTTGAGGCTCAGGATCAGGTGATCGGTGGCAACGAAATCGTAATTTTCCGCCATTGTCTCGTCCGCGTCGAAGTCCCGGAACACGTTCGCGATGTCAACATACCGGAACCCCCCGTACGCCCCGCCCGTGTCGTGCAACCGCGAATACGGTATATGCGCTTCTTTCAGGTAATGCATGTGCCGCGCGCTGCCGTATATGTACGGCGCGTTGTTGATGCCGTGCAGCGGCTTGATCTTCGTCTGCGTTCCCGGCGCGGGGGCCGCGTGCAGTTCCAGCGTTACTTTGCGGTCAATATCGTATCCGTTCATGGTCAATTATCTCCTTCACTTCCGGTTCACATCTGGTGCTTCACGATCTTGTATTCGTCATCCGGGTCGTAATACGGACAATCCCGGAACGTGTCGGTCATGAACTTCTCCATCTCGTCTTCGTCGAGGTCAACATCGCACGTATACTCCTCAAACTCCTCGTCGTAAACGTAATGCGCACAACGCTCGCACTTCGCGTTCCTTTCCGCCACCGGGACCACCTGCCTTTCTGCGCTGAATTGTAATAATAAAATAGGCTTTTGTCAATTTGCCCTTTGCCACTTGCCTTTTGCCAATTGCAATTGACTTGAGCACTGTACCGTGGTATTCTAAGTGCGAAATTCTGATTAGGAGGCGCAGCATGGCATCGGATCTCGGCACGCTGGAACTGGCGCATAAGTTCGTAAAGGCGCATGTGCGGGCGGGTGACGTGTGTATTGACGCCACCTGCGGCCGGGGGCGCGACACTGCGCTATTGTGCGAACTCGCGGGACCGTCAGGCAAAGTGCTGGCCTTCGACATACAACCGGCGGCAATTGACGCCACGAAAGCGCTGCTTGCGGCGCGGGGGTATGAAAACGCGGAAGTGATATTGACCTCCCATGCGCAGATGGGGGAGTATGCGGAGGCGGGGAGCGTTGCCGCTGTGATGTTCAATTTCGGGTGGCTGCCCGGGGGCGATCACAACATTTTCACGCTGCCCGAAAGCTCGCTGGCGGCGCTGGAACAGGCGCTCCGGCTGCTTAAACCCGGCGGCGTCGTGTCCATGTGCATATACTACGGCCGCAACAACGGCTACGCCGAACGCGACGCGCTGCTGGCGGCGGTCGCACGGCTGGATCCGGAGCGCTTCACGGTGCTGCGCACGGAATTCGTCAACCGCACCGGCGAGCCGCCCATCGCGGTATTCATAATAAAGGAGTAAGCTTATGAAAATTGCTGTTATTACCGGCGCGTCCAGCGGTATGGGACGCAGATTCGCGGAGACCTGCGACAATTACGGCCCGTTCGACGAAGTGTGGGTGATCGCCCGCCGCGCCGACCGGCTGGAGGAGCTCAAAAAGAGCGTTAAATACCCGGTGCGCCCGGTGCCGATGGACCTGACCGACCGCGCCAAGCTGGTCGAATACAGAGATCTGCTGGCCGCGGAAACGCCGGAAGTGAAGCTGCTGGTCAACGCCGGCGGTTTCGGCCGCTTCGAAGCGTTCACCGACACGGCACCGGAGGTCAATCTCAACATGGTGGACCTCAACTGCCAGGCGCTGATGGCGCTCACGCAGTACACGCTGCCGTACATGGGCGAGGGGAGCGCAGTGGTCAATATCGCGTCCGTTGCCGCCTTCCAGCCCATTCCGTACATCAACATCTATGCCGCCACCAAGGCGTTCGTGCTGTACTTCAGCCGCGCGCTGAACCGCGAAGTCAAACCCCGCGGCATCCGCGTCATGGCGGTCTGCCCGTTCTGGACTAAGACGGAGTTCTTTGAGCGCGCCGTTGACCTCGATAAGCCCGCCGTAGTTAAAAAATATGTGGCGATGTACGAGCCGGAGGATATTGTCCGCCGGGCGTGGCGCGATCTGAAACGCGGCAAAGATGTGAGTAAATACGGTTTTAAGGCCCGAGTGCAAGCGGGCCTGTGCAAGATACTCCCGCACAGGCTCGTCATGAATGTCTGGATGAAACAGCAGAAGCTTTAACTTAAAACTTAAAACTTGTAACTTATAACTTTTTCACGCTTACTGTCGTCGTTTTGCCGTTGATGTCCAGTTCCTTGGTGTACGCGCCGGCTTTGACCTCGTCTGCCGCGGCGGAACCGTCCGGCTGCGCGATCAGCTCATCGGTGAGCGTGTCGCCACAGATGCTCCCTGCGTTGCGCAGGGCCAGCTGGGCGATCTCCGCGTTGCCCTCCACGAACAGCCGGATGTGATCGGTGACCTCGAAGCCCGCCTCTTTGCGCAGAGACTGGATCTTGCTGGTGAGTTCGCGGACGTTGCCCGCTTCGATCAGCTCGGGCGTCAACGTGATGTCCAGCACCACCGTGATCCCGCCGTCTTCCTGCGTGTCGAAGCCCGGCATGCGCGCGATGTCAATTAACAGATCCTCTTCCGTGACCGGGGTGGCAACGCCGTCCAGCACGATATCCATTGTCCCCGTTTCCTTCAGGTGCTGCATTGCCGCCGCGGCCTCGGCGCCGGACAACCCGGCCAGAAACTCCTTGACCCGGCCGATGTCTTTGCCGAACTTGCGCCCGAGCGTGCGCAGCTGCGGTTTGAAGGAATACGTGGTGAACGCGGAGGTGTCGTCGGTGAATTCCACCGCGCCCACGTTCAGCTCATCGCGGATGACGTCGGTGAAGTAGCCGTCCAGTTTAAGGTCTGATTTCACGAACATGCGGGAGAGGGGCTGGCGGTTTTTGATGGCGGCGTCGTTGCGCGCGCTGCGGCCCAGCACCACGATCTTCAGCACATGCTCCATTTTGTCCTCGAGATCCGGATCGATCAGCGATTCGTCCGCGGCGGGGAAGTCGCACAGATGCACGCTTTCGGGCGCGTCGGGGTACACGTTTTTAACCAGGTTCAGGTAGATGTCCTCGGTCATGAACGGCAGCATCGGCGCGCAGAGCTTGATCAGCTGCACCAGGACGGTGTAGAGGGTCATGTAGGCGTTGACCTTGTCCTGCGGCATGCCTTCGCCCCAGAAACGGTCGCGGCAGCGGCGCACGTACCAGTTGGACAGTTCGTCGATGAAGTCGGCCAGCACGCGGGCGGTCTCGGTGATGCGGTAGTTGAACAAATTGTCGTCGACCTGCTTCGTGACCGAATTGATCCGGGACAGCACCCATTTGTCCATCACGGAGAGTTTGTCGTAGTCCAGCGTGTATTGCCGCGGGTCGAAGTTGTCGATGTTGGCGTACAGCACGAAGAACGCGTACGTGTTCCAGAGCGTGCCCAGCACTTTGCGCTGGCCCTCGGTGACCGCCTTGTCGTGGAAGCGGTTGGGCAGCCACGGCGCGGAGTTGGAGTAGAAGTACCAGCGGATCGCATCGGCGCCGTATTTGGAAAGGGCGTCGAATGGGTCAACGGCGTTGCCCTTGGACTTGGACATCTTCTGCCCGTTCTCGTCCTGCACGAGGCCGAGGACAATGACGTTCTTATACGGCGCCTTGTCGAACAGCAGCGTGGAAATGGCCATCAGCGAGTAGAACCAGCCGCGCGTCTGGTCAACGGCCTCGCTGATGAAGTCGGCGGGGAAGTTGTCCTCGAAGATCTCTCTATTCTCGAAAGGATAGTGCCACTGCGCGAAGGGCATGGCGCCGGAGTCGAACCAGCAGTCGATAACCTCCTTGACGCGGGTCATTTTGCCGCCGCACTTCGGGCAGCGGATGGTCACGGCGTCAATATACGGACGGTGCAGCTCGATATCCGCCGGGCAGTTGTCCGACATCGCTTTCAGTTCGGCAATGGAGCCGATGCTGTGCTTGTGGCCGCAGGCGCATTCCCAGATGTTGAGCGGCGTGCCCCAGTAGCGGTTGCGGCTGATGCCCCAGTCCTGCACGTTCTTCAGCCAGTCGCCGAAGCGGCCTTTGCCGATGCTTTCGGGGATCCAGTTCACCGTGTCGTTGTTGGCGATGAGCCGGTCTTTCACCGCGGTCATCTTGATGAACCAGGAGTCGCGGGCGTAGTAGATCAGCGGCGTGTCGCAGCGCCAGCAGTGCGGGTACGAGTGGGTGAATTTAGGCGCCTTGAACAGCAGCCCGCGGGCGGCCAGGTCCTTCAGGATCTCTTTGTCCGCGTCTTTGCAGAACATGCCGGCCCAGGGCGTTTCCGCCGTCATTTCACCTTTGGTATCCACCAGCTGCAGGAAGGGCAGGTCGTACTTCCGGCCTACGTTGGAGTCGTCTTCGCCGAACGCGGGGGCAATATGCACGATGCCGGTACCGTCGGTCAGCGTGACGTAGTCGTCGCAGGTGACGTAATATGCTTTTTTATCCAGCGGTTTGAAGTCGTACAGCGGCTCGTATTCCATGCCTTCCAGCTGCGCGCCGGTGTAGCTTTCGAGGACCGTGTATTCGCCTTCGATGTTGGCGCTCACCAGGTCCGCGGCCAGGATCAGGCTCTCCGAACCGGTGTCAACGCGCACGTATTTGTGATGGGCGTTGACGCAGAGGGCAACGTTGGACGGCAGCGTCCAGGGCGTGGTGGTCCAGACGAGGAAGTAGGTGTTGTCCGTGCCTTTCACGCGCATCTTGACGGTGGCGGAGCGCTCGGTGACGTCTTTATACCCCTGGGCAACTTCATGGCTGGACAGCGGCGTTCCGCAGCGGGGGCAATACGGCACGATCTTGAACCCTTTATACAGGAGCCCTTTGTCCCAGATGTTCTTCAGCGCCCACCATTCGGATTCGATGAAGTTGTTGTCGTAGGTGACGTACGGGTCGTCCATGTCCGCCCAGAAGCCGACGGTGCCGGAGAAGTCCTCCCACATACCTTTGTATTTCCAGACGCTTTCTTTGCATTCTTTGATGAAGGGCTCGAGGCCGTACTGCTCGATCTGCTCTTTGCCGTTGATGCCGAGCTTCTTCTCGACTTCCAGTTCGACGGGCAGGCCGTGGGTGTCCCAGCCGGCTTTGCGCAGCACTTTGTAGCCTTTCATGGTGCGGTAGCGGGGGATCATATCTTTTATGACGCGGGTGAGCACGTGGCCGATGTGCGGCTTGCCGTTGGCCGTGGGCGGTCCGTCGTAGAACGTGTACGTCTCGCCTTTGGCGCGGTTGTCAATACTCTTGCGGAACACGTCGTTGTCCTTCCAGTATTTCTCAACGGCCTTTTCCCGTTCGACGAATCGCAGTTCAGTCGATACTTTGTTGTACATCATGGTTTGAGCCCCTTTCGTGCGCGTGTGCGCAATATAAATAATACTGCAATCTATTAATAAAGTCAAATATTAGGGTTGGTGAAGGTCTGATACCAATTTAGCGGCGGATCCTGCCACACGGCAGACAGCGCTTGCTCGTTTAGCAGGTGGATTTGGACAAAAATACTTGTTTCTTGCTATTATATACCATGCCGGGCGCCTTCTCGGGCGATTTGCACACTCTATTTAATGCCTGATCGGATAAAACTATAATTCTTTGATTGTTTTATACCAGATTGGGCGCCTTCTCTCGATTATCGGCTCAATCGAATTTTGAACGATTAGAATCAAATGGCTTTAGATTCAATTTTTTATACCAAGGACGTTACGAAAGATAGGATTAATTTAATCCAAGTCAATACTTTTATTTCATTATTTGAGATTTGCGTTTTTGAAAATGAGCGAGAGCAAAGAAAAACTGGTATTAAACCACACGAAGTCTAGCAGTTTATACCCAATATGGCCAAAAAAATGAAAATGAGGCCGCCACAATGGAAAAGACGGGCGGGATGATAAAGCCGAGCGAACGCCATCTGTCGCGCAGCTTTATTATTCCTTTACCACTTCCGCCAGCGCTGCCGGGGAATTACCAAATGTAATACATAGCGCGGAGGCACCGGAGGTGTTGACCTCGGTGAGATAATCGGGGGTGATCTCCGGGCCGCGGGAGCCGTCGGCGTTTTCACAGTAGATCTTGAGGGCATTGTCCGCCTTGTCCAGCTGGGTGAAGTAAAGCGAGACGCGGGCGCTGTCGTTTGTCTCGATGCGGAGCGTTGACCCCGCGGAGGCGGGGGTGGTCGTGTATGCGGTGAGGAGGTTGCCGTCCGCCAGCGCGTACAGTTCCTGCGGCGTTGCCGTGTCGAGCGTGATGCCGGAAATGCCGTCGAAAGTGCCGTCTGCGCCGAACTCCGTTATGATCAGCCAGTACGTCTGAGCTTTGGTGCAGCGCAGCCGCAGATAGCGCGTCTCCAGCTCCACCTCCTGCTCGAATGAGCGGCCTTTCAGTTTGCCCACTGTGCTCCAGGACTTGCCGTCGGGCGAATGCTCCACCACGCCGTCGCGCATGTAATCGTCGGTGTGGCCGGGGGCGCCCATGTGCAGGTAGACGCGGGTGATCGGCGTGAGCTGACCGAGGTCAACGGTGAACGTGCTGCCGTACGCCGGCGCGCCCGACGACCAGAAATACGAGTTCTCGGAGCCGTCAATTGCGTTCTCTTTATAATACACGTCGTATACCGGCAGCGACGAGGACGCGGATGGGGCAGCCACGTCTCCGCTCGTGGAGAAGCCCATGATCTCGTTGACGCGGCTGTCGGTCTTGGAGAACAGGAGCGTCAATATATCCGGGCTCACGATGCGGCCGTTTTTGGCGATGCTGCTCTTTGCCCGCGCGTATCGGGCGGCGAGTTCGGCTTGGGCGGCGTTGTCCGCGTTCGAAGCGGCGGCCTGCTCCAGCCGGAACAGCGCGCAGCCCATTTCGGCGTACGCCTCCGCCTTGGCCAGCCAGCTGTCGATCTCCGCGATCAGTTCGGGGGAGCCTTTTTCACGCAGTTCGGCCAGCTGCGCGGCCAGGGTGTCGAAGGCATTGACGATGGCGTCAATATCCGCCGCGCTGCTCTCGCCCTTGCGGTACTTCCGCAGCTCATCCGTGACGGTGAACTCTGAGTGGTTGTTGTTGATCGTCGAGGCGCGCTGAAGGTCAACGAACGCCTTATACGCGTCCCCGCACGCCGGTTCCAGCAGGTGCGCCGCGGCCGTGATCGACTGCTCGCCGTCGTAGCCCGCGTTGTTCCACAGGAAGTCCGCGATGGTGAACAGCGGCGTCAATGACGCATACCCCTGGTTCATCGGGTTGGCGGTCAATCCGGACACGTACTCGGAGAGCTTCTTGTCGAGCCCGGAGCAGGGGCCCAGGAACAGGTTGTCCGCCATCGTGTCGTTGACCGGGTAGTTCCACCAGATAAACACTTTGCTGCCGTATATTTTGTTGATCGCGGTCAGATTGGAGCCCGGGATCGTGGAGGGCAGCACACCTGCGCCGGTCCACATCAGCATGATCTTCTCGTTCAGCAGCGGCGCGAATTTATTCGTGTAATCCGTCAGCATCGCGGTGCAGAATTCGGGCGTGATGGCGATCAGATCCGCGGCGCCGGCGTGGGTCTCGATGAATTTGGTCTGAAAATCATTCAGCAGTTTCGCGTGCCCTTCGGCGTCGCGGGAGTCAATATCGTCCAGCAGCAGCGCGAAATACCGCACGCCGATATCGTACATGGCCCCGCATTTGTCGCACAGCGCCTGGAAGTCCTCCTCGTACCCTTTGCCCAGCTTGATGTCCAGGCCGGGGGAGAGGGCGTACACGAAATTGACGTTGTTGGCCGTGGCGGTATCGATGAGCTCCTGCATCTTTTCGAGCTCTTTGCCGGTGTACATCTTCCGCCACTGGGCCCGGTGCTTGGCGTCGTCTTTCGGCGCGTAAATGTAGGTGTTGAGCTTGTATTTGCCCATGAACCGGAACAGATCCAGCCGGAATTCGTGGGTCCAGGCGGTGCCGTAGAAGCCTTCGATCACGCCGCGCAGCGGGGTGTCCGGGGCATCGCTGATGGTGGCGCAGGTCAATTTATCGCCTTTCCGCAGCTGGCGCAGGGTGGCAACGGCATTCAGCCCCCCGGCGGCGCTGCCCGCCCGGATCTGCACGCCGTCTGAGTTCACGATCAGTTCGTAATCTTCCGATTTGAGGGCGGTGTCATACCGGATGGCCACGTGCGCAGCGCCTGCCTGCGCGGGGTCTGTCCCCAAATTAGCTTGCGCGGGGTCTGTCCCCGTGTTAAAACCGGCGGACGTGAGCGCGGCTTCGTAGCGTGCTTTGTCAGCTTCCGCGCCGTCGGCAAATTCCAGCGTCAACGTGCCGGCGTCAATGGTCTCCGCCTTTATTTCCTCGCTCTTCGGCCGCGGATAGATGCGGAGCACGCCGTTTTCGTCGGTGTAGCCGCCGTTGTCAACATCGCCCCCCGGCACCGGTGTTTTATCCGCACCTGTCGGGCCTTCCGGGCCGCTGTTCTTGTGACAGCCGGCCGCCGCGCCGGCCGCGAGCAATGCGGTCAACAGCAGCGCAATGAGCTTTGCTGTAAGTTTTTTGGATTGCTTTTTTATAGAATTGCTTCTGATCTGCTTCATTTTCGTATGCTCCGTGGGGGATTTCATGCGGATAGTATACAGTATTGGGCAATTTTGTGCAACCTGTCGAGTTAGCCGGGCGCCTTCTCCGAAACAAAGAGGACACTTGTCAGACTGAAAAAACATAGCAAAATTGAGAAATGAACGATTTGCTATGTTCGCGGCTCCTTCTTGAGCGAGGATTGAAGGTGGCTTCGGCCTCGAAAAACATAGCAAATAGCCTTTTTTGTAAAAGTACTATGTTTTGAGTGCCGGTTTTATAGGGAAGAATGAGCGAGAACGTTCAAAAAAG
>JAFZSK010000083.1 GCA_017620915.1 Clostridia bacterium
GGCAGGAAAAGCGTGCCGAACTTCTGGCTGAGCTGCACCATCATCGACGAAGACGCAATGGCGCCGGCGGTGCGGGGCGAACAGGATTATTTGTACAGATCCGAACCCGGCAAGAGCAGTCCGCAGGAGATCCTGGAAGCGATCGCCGCGTTCAACGCGGAAGGCCGGCCGATCTGGAAGCCGATGCATCTGCAGCCGGTCTACCGGACGCATCCGTTCATCACCGCGGAGGGCAACGGGAGAGGCCGTACCAACGCGTACCTGGCCGGTTCGGGGATCGATGTCGGCGCCGATATTTTCCGGCGCGGCTTCTGTTTGCCCAGCGACAACAAGATGACGCCGGAGCAGCAGAATATTATAATTGAGATCATTCACAGATGTTTCAGGTGAGCGGCGGAGCGAAGGAGCGACAGATGTATAAAATATGCTATGTGACCACCGTTCCGGGCACGATCCGGACGTTCATACTGCGCAGCGCTGAATACTTGTATCAGACCGGGGAATTTGATATTTCGTTCATCTGCAACCCTGACGATGCCATTACCGCGGAGTTTCCGGAGCGTTTTCATTACTTCCCGGTCAAAATGTCGCGCGGCATCACGACAGACGCGTTTCGCGCGATCAGAGAGATGAAGAAGATATTCAAGCGGGAAAAGTTTGACTTGGTTCAGTATTCCACGCCCAACGCGTCCTGCTACGCGTCGATCGCGGCGAAAAAGGCGCGGATCCCGGTGCGGTTGTATTGTCAGTGGGGACTGGTGTATGTCGGATTTGAGGGAGCGAAGCGCAAACTGTTCAAAGCGATCGAAAAGAAGGTCTGTCGGAACTCCACCTGGATCGAACCGGACAGTTTCGGCAACCTTGAGTTTTCGCACGCGGAAGGGCTGTATCCCGAAAACAAAGGCTCGGTGGTCTGGAACGGCAGTGCCAGCGGCGTTTCACTGACTAAATTCGACATTGACCGGAAGCCGGAATACCGGCGGCAGATCCGCGAAAAGTACGGCATTCCGGAGGACGCGTTCGTGTTCGGGTTCATGGGCCGGATCAACGGAGACAAGGGCGTCAACGAACTGTTCACCGCGGCAAAGCGGCTCGTGCAGGACGACGCGAAGATATACCTGATGGTCGTCGGAAAGCCGGAGATCTCCCGCGGGGTCAATACCGGGTTGTACGGATGGGCGCAAAATTGCCCCAATATCGTGTTTACCGGATACACGAAGACCCCGGAGCAGTATTTGTCCGCGATGGACTGCTATGTACTGCCGAGTTACCGGGAAGGCTTCGGCATGACTGTGATCGAGGCGGAGGCAATGGCGCTGCCCGTTATAGTAACGAACATTCCCGGCCCCACCGACGGAATGATAAAGGACAAGACCGGTCTCGTTGTCGAAAAGAAAGACGCCGAAGGGCTTTACCGGGCAATGCTCGAATTGCGGCAGTCCCCGGAAAAATGCGCCGAATTCGCGCAGAACGGCCGGGAATTCGCGGCGGGCAGATTCGAGCAGAACACGCTGTTCGAAAAGATATACGAAGACAGAAAGAGATTGCTCGCGCGGGACTGAACCCGGGCGGGCGGCAGAAGACCGGACAAGAGGAGAACCGGATAGATGAGTTTACGGATCGGACATAAAACAACATCGGCGTTATTGCTGCTCGCGGTCTGCCTGTTTATGACCGTGGTGACGATGACGGGTTTCTCGGACAGATCTCCCGAGATCGCCCTCGTGTTATATCTGTTCGGAATGCTGGTGTTTTTGCTGGCGGCGAGCAGCCGGATCCTGAAGACCGTAAATGATATTTTTATCTTTTGGGGCTCGTTTGTCGTAAAGACCGTATACGCGTTTTACCGTTTTCCGTTCAGTGAGATCACCAGACCGGTCTTGAACGGCGACGCGGGCGGTTTCTGGCGGACAGCGTCCCAGTATTATCAGGGCAATTTCAAAAGAATATATACGTCGTTCCCGTACGTATTGTCCTTCGAGTTCCGTATTTTCGGCAGGAACGTGCTGTGCTGCTGCCTGACGAACATTGTCCTTTCGATGATCATGGTCCTGCTGGTCGTGGAAATAATGAACCGGTTCGGGATCGAAGGCAAGAGCCGGCTTTTCGCGGTGGCGGTCTCGGCACTGCTTCCGTACGGGATCCAGGTCTGCAACAGCATTCTGCGCGAGGCTATTTATTTCGCGTTCATTACCGCGTCGTTTTTTGCGTATATCAAATATCTGGAGACACGGAAGGCGGTCAACGTATTCGTCGCGATCCTGCTCCTTATCCCGGTACTGTTCCTGCACATCGGTTATTTCCCGATCGCGGCGGTATATCTGATCGATCTGTTTGCGCATGAGAAAATAAAGACACGGCGGGACCTGCTGAACCGCATTCTGATCATTGCCGCGTTCACGGCGTTTGTTATTCTGACGTCCAGACTTAACAGTATAGGATATCTGACCAGCGGCAACGGTATAGAAGGTATAATCGCCAAGATCTCCGGCGCCAACTCCGAAGAGTATATGGGCGAAGCGGGCTCCCGGTACCTGGCGCGCATCAAGATCACGTCGCTGCCCACGTTCCTGCTGTACGCTCCGGTAAAATGGTTTTACTATATGTTCAGCCCGCTGCCGACCAACTGGCGCGGCCTGATGGATATTTTTGTATTTCTGGTCGACGGGCTGGTCCACTTCCTGTTTGTCTGGTCGTCGATCGCCTGCATCCGGCGCATCAAACGCAATAACAGCGACGGACACCTGGACAAAGTGCTGCGGATCGTGCGGACGGGATTCTGGGCGGTCGTATTGTGCGGCTTCGTGTTTGGTCTGGGCACCAGTACCGCCGGCACGGCGATACGGCATCGCGACGTAATGATCGGCATCGAGGCAGTACTGTTTGGATTCGCTTCATACACGCGGACAGGCGGTCTGCTGAAGCCGGTCAGCGGCACGGCGGCTGCGGACGACGGCGCTCCGGCGTCGGATATTGACGAACCGGCCGCGGACAACGAAAGCGTGGCGCTATGACGAAACGATCCAGCAATTTAAAAAGTTTCACGTCGTTGACCGCGTTTTCAATGTCGGAGAAAGTGCTTGCGTTTGTGTATCAGGCGATCGTTGCCGCCGTACTCGGCGCCGGCGTCGTGACCGACTGTTATTTTTCCGCCAGCCAGTTGTTCGATCTGATCGACAGTACCGTCCTCGGCGCGCTGGTAGTGGTCGTTCTTAACAGATACGCGAATATCTGCGAAGAAAAAGACGAAAATGCCGGACACAAGTTTCTGTCCAGCCTGAATTCACTGCTGACCATCGTCATGGCGGGACTGGCAGTGCTTACTTTCATATTTGCCGAGCCGTTTTCACACCTGATCGCCCCTGGCTTCGATGCGGCCGCACGGCCCGAACTGGTCAAATGCATTCGGATCCTGTGCGTGATCCCGCCGATAATGGTATTTGCGACGATCGCGCAGGGCCTGCTGCGGCAAAAGAAATGCTTTATCATCGTCAATTCGCGCAGCCTGTGCATCAGCCTCTGCGGAATGTTCGTCGTGCTGGTGTTCTCGATGCGGCACCCGGACAACGCGGACATCCTGTGCTACGGCTACGTTGCTGCAAACCTGGTCTTCGCTCTGCTGCTGTTTTTCCGCTCCCGCAGTTTCGGCAGGATCGGCTACGCGCGGCCCCGGTTCGATGAAGATACGAAGAAACTGTTTGTCCTGGCCGGTCCCGCTATCATCAGCAAAGGCGTCGTCCGGATCTCGCTGATGATCGATCAGATCATCGCGTCAACGCTCGGCAAAGGCTCGGTCTCGCACCTCAACTACGCACACTCGCTGTACAATATAGTCAGTTCGCTGCTGATCGTAAATCTGTGCATAATCATGCTGACGGATTTCACCAATCTGTGCGTAAAAAAGAAGTATGACGAAATAGTGAACAAACTTCATGTTTCCGCTTCGTCGATCCTGCTGCTTCTGGCGCCGGTATCGCTGCTCACGGTATGTTATTCGAGAGAGATCGTGGCGATCGCATACCAGCGCGGCGCGTTCAAAGCGGACTCTACGGAAGCGGTCGGCAGTCTGCTTTTGTTTTACGCGATCGGGTTTGTTCCCGCGCTGCTGAACAGCCTGTATACGCAAGTGCTGCATTCGTTCGGCAAGATGCGGATCGCGATGATCAATACAGTTGTTTCGTTCGCTTTGAATATCACGATCAGCATCGTATTATCGATCTTTCTCGGCATCATCGGCATTGCGATCGGCACCACGACCTCTTCGCTGCTGGTCGTGCTGCTTTATAAACACGCGGTCAAAAAATGTCTGCCCGGTCTGAAATCGGTATTCACATTGAAATATGTATTAAAGCTGCTGGGCGGACTCGCGGGCTGTCTGCTGGCGATCGCGGCGGCAAAGCTGTTTATCCGGTCTTCGCTCCTGTCGTTTGCGGCGGCAACGCTCGTTGGATTTGCCCTCTTTGCCGCGCTCCTCATACTATTGAACGAAAAGACGATCATGGGGTACATACATAAGCTGAAAAAAGCAAAGAAAGGCACACAAAATGGCGCAGATTGATCTACATACCCCCATATCCGAAGAAGCGATACGCGCACTGGACGTCGGAGATACCGTTACCATTTCGGGCATTATCCTCTGCGGCCGCGACGCGGTGCTGCCCCGGGTGCTTAAAATGATAGACGAGGGAACAGCGGGGCAGCTGGGCGTTGACCTCCGCGGGCAGGTGATATTCCATACGGCGGTGAGCGTTGCCGGCGTTGGCCCGACCAGTTCCAATAAGCTGGAGATCGAGAGCAGCATCGAGCCGCTCAGCGCCGCGGGCATCAAACTGCATCTGGGCAAGGGCAAACTGCATGAAGCGACGGTCAACGCGCTGGATCGATACAATTCCGTATACGCCGTGATACCGCCGGTCACCGCGCTGCTCGGCGCCCGGACCCGTGATGCGCGCGTGCTGGCGTTTCCGGAGCTGGGGATGGAGGCGCTGCATATAATTGAAGTAGACAGATATCCGGCGATAATTGCCGCCGCGCACGGGAGGAGCATATATGACTAAAACATATGACGAGATCACGGCGCTGGTGCGGGACACGCTGGTCGAAGCGGGGTCAACGTTCCGCCCGGACAAAATTGCCGCCTACAAGCGGGCAATATCGACCGAGCACAACGACAAAGCCCGCTGGGTGTTGGAAACGATCCTGGAAAACGCCGAAGCTGCCGAAAAAAACCGCGGCCCGCTTTGCGACGACACCGGCATACCGCACCTTGTGCTCGAAGTCGGAGAAAACTGCGCGGTCAACGGCCGCATGCTGGACGCGATACGGCAGGGCGTTGCCGACGGCTTGCGCGCACTGCCCGGCAGACCCATGGGCATTATGGGAAACGACAGTCACCGCATTGACCAGTCCGGCGGCCTCGATCCGGATCCCGCGGGCGTGGAACCGGCACCGATCCTGCTGCGCCGCGGAAAAGAAGACGTGCTCCGGCTGCATATCCTGATGTTCGGCGGCGGACCGGCGATCCGGGCGAAGACTTACCGGGTGTTTCACAAACACAATACGGAGACCGTGTTGAACGAGATCGTAGAATGGGCCAAAGAGAGCGTCGGCCAGTTAGGCTGTACGCCGTGCACACTGGCGGTCGGCATAGGCCGGTCGCATTTTGAGGCGGCGGCGTTGATGCTCGAGGCGCAGGCGGACGGCAATTACGACGTGCAGTCCGAAATGGAGCAGGAGATCACGCGCCGGGTCAACGCATCCGGCATCGGCCCGCTGGGGCTCGGCGGCAATACCAGCGTTCTGGCCACATTTTTAAAAGTCGGTCCGCAAAGAGCCTCCGGCGTGCGCATCGTCTGCGTCCGGCCGACCTGCTGTTTCGAACCGCGGATAGCGACCGTTGAACTGGGGTGAAAACTAGATGACAACGACAAAGAAACATAAAGTTAAAGGTCCCTACGAGGCGTTTGTAAAGCGGTTGATCGACATTGTCGCCTCGGCGCTGTTCATGATCCTGTTCTGCTGGTTGTATCTGATCCTGGCGATCATTGTCCGCATCAAACTCGGCGCACCGGTGATCTTCACCCAGGATCGTCCCGGCCGGAACGGCAAAATATTCAAACTCTATAAATTCCGTTCCATGAGTGACAAGCGCGACGAGAACGGCGAACTGCTGCCGGACTACCAGCGGCTCAATAAATTCGGCCGCGTCCTGCGGTCAACTTCCCTCGACGAACTCCCCGAACTGTTCAACATCCTGAAAGGCGACATGAGCCTGGTGGGTCCGCGCCCGCTGCTGGTCAAATACCTGGAGCATTACAACAGCTTCGAAATGCGGCGCCACGAGGTGCGCCCGGGCCTCACCGGACTTGCACAGGTGAGCGGGAGAGCGGCGATCAGCTGGAAACAGAAGTTTGAAAAAGACGTGGAGTACGTTGATCACATAACCTTCTGGACGGATACCAAGATCGTATTCCGTACGCTGAAGAACGTGATCAAGCGGGAAGGCATCGAATTTGATGCGCATAATCAGACGATCATGCAATATTTCGAAGAACGTGATAAGGAGAACTGACGGTGAAGAAAGCACTGGTACTGGCCGGCGGGATCGCGCAGGCGGCGCTTATAGATGAATTACGTGCCCGAGGTTATTACACGCTGCTGGCGGACATGAATCCGGAATGCTATGCCGCGGAGCGTGCGGATGAGTTCTGCCCGGTATCGGCAATGGACCTGGACGCGCTTGAAAAACTTGCTCTTGAGCAGCGAGTGGACATGATCGTTACTGCGTGTGCGGACCAGATCCTGCTGGCGGAAGCGTACCTTTGCGAAAAACTCGGGCTGCGCAGTTATATAAGCTACGCGACCGCGAAACTGGTCTCGGACAAAAAATACATGAAGGACATTTTCCTCAAAAACGGTGTCCCTACATCCCGGTATGTGATTCTAGACAAGTTTTCAAAAAGCCGGATCAGATTGCTGAAGTATCCGCTGATCGTAAAACCGGTCGATGCGTACAGTTCAAAAGGCGTTCGCCGCTGCAACGACGCCGCCGAAGTTAAAGAATATCTCGAACAGGCGATCCGGATCAGCCGTACAAAAACAGCGGTGGTCGAAGAGTACGTCGAAGGCCAGGAACTCACGGTGGAATTCTTTGTTCGCGACGGCAAAGCCCGAATGCTCTGCTGCGGCAAAAAAGAGAAGCTGAAAGACGGCAATTTTGTCGGCTACGGCAGCCTTTACTCCGCTGAGCTTCCGGAAAAGCTGAAACAAAACATCGAAACCGTCGGGCAGAAAGTCGCGGAAGCGTTCGGACTGGTCAATTCACCGATGCTGATCCAGATGATCACGGACGGAGAGAACGTCTTCGTGCTGGAATTCTGTGCCCGGACCGGCGGGTTCATAAAATACGAGATCGTACGGCGGATGTCCGGCGTCGATCCGATCGGACTGGCCGTTGACCTCCACGAGGGGACGGTACCGTCGATCGACGGGATCCGGCCGGAGAAAAAGTACCTGTTGTCCTGCTTTCTATACTGCAGCGACGGCGTGCTGGACCGATACAGCGGGTTCGAGGAGATCGTTACCGCCGGGATCGCGACAAAATACTGGCTGGTACGGAAGCCCGGCTACAAGTTTAAGACCATCGAAAGCAGCGGAGACCGCGCCGCCTGCTTCATCATCCAGGACGATTCGTACGAGGAACTCCTCAGTAAGTACCGGAAGGCAATGGACACCGTGAAGGTGCTGGACAAAGACGGGCGCAACCTGATCCGTTTCGATCTGATGTAAACGGAGGGAGAGGACAATATGGCAGAACAAAAACCCGGAATGATAAGATCCCTGCAGGGCCTGCGTGTACTGGCGTTTATCGGCATATTCCTGTCGCATGCCATAGATACGCCTTCCGGCAGGTGGGGAGTGTCTATCTTTATCATGCTTTCCGGTTTTGTAATGACATACGCTTACTGGAACCGGAACGGCGAAGAGTGGGAAAAACCCACGCTGAAGAGCGCATTTCGCTTTTCGTGGCGCAAGATCCGGCCGCTGTACCCGCTGCACCTGATCATGCTGGCGGCGGCGTTCATTCCGTACTATCTGATCCCGGCTATATTGTCCCATTCGATGAAGGAACTGGCGAAAGTGTTCGCAAAGCTCGCGATCACGGTGCCGCTGGTGCAGACCTGGTTTCCGGTGGGATTCGAGGCGATCAACACGGTGGCGTGGTATTTGTCCGCCATGCTGTTTATTTACGCGGCATTCCCCTGGGTAATGAAATATCTCAAAAAAGACCGCGGCGTCAAAAAAGTGCTGCCGGCAATGCTCATCGCATTCGCCGCACAGTTCGCGTTTGCATTCGTGTCGCGCTATATACCGTTCGTCAACAACGCGCACTGGTCGTGCTACATATTGCCGCTGTTCCGCTTTGGCGACTTCTTCATCGGCTGCTGCCTGGGGTATTGCTTCCTGAAGCGCGGCGACCGTAAATTGAACGCCGGAATTGCCACTGCGCTGGAGGTCTTGTTCCTGGCGCTGGGCGTTGGCGGAATGCTCCTGCACGATATAATTGACGCGAAGTGGTTTACGTTTACGCTGGTATATGTGCCGTTTTCTGCCGGTTTAGTATATGTGCTGGCCGGATCGGAGGGGCTCGTGGCACGGCTGTTTTCCACCAAACCGTTCCAGACGGCGGCAATGCTCACACCCTTCGCGTTCCTGATCCACCGGCAGGTCCTGCACTACTGCGAAGACCTGTACCTGTTCGCGGTCGGAACGCCGATACATCCGGTGCTGCTCATCGCGGCGGCAATGGCGCTCACGGTATTTTTCTCATACGCCTACATGGTATGGAGCAAAGGGAGGCGCGGTATTAAAAAATGAACTTGACAGATAGATTCCTTGACAGTATTTTGAAACTCGCGGACGCGCCGCTGTCCCCCGGATCGGTGCGCCAGGTCGAACGGTGTATCCTCGACTATATCTGCGTCACCTTCGCGGGCAGAAAAATGCTCGGCGACCGGCTGGCGGCGATCGAGCAGGGCGCGCCGGAGGGCAACTGCGAAGTGCTCGGCACGGATAAAAAGTTATCTGTGTATCCCGCGGCGTTTCTGAACGGCTTCGCGGCGCATTTCGCGGAACTGGACGACGGCAACCGCACCGGTGCCCCCCACCTCGAAGCAGTTATTATATCGGCAATGCTGGCCGTTGCCCAAAGCACCGAAATATCCTTCGAACGCTTTATAAAGGGAATAATCGTCGGTTACGAAGCCACGACCAGGCTTTCGTCCGCAATGCAGCCCGGACACAAACAAAAGGGTTTTCACGCTACCGGTACATGCGGCACGATCGGCGTCGCGCTGGCAGCCGGATACGCGCTGGGATATACCCGCACGCAGCTGAAAAGCACGCTTTCCGCGGCGGCAGCGGCTTCGGCGGGTCTGCTGCATATGCTGGACGATGATTCGGAATTAAAGCCGTATAACGTTGCGGGTGCGATAACGCGCGGGCTGGAAGCCGCGTTTTTCGGCAGGTGCGGGCTAACGGGACCGGACGATGTGCTGAGCGGCAAACGCGGTTTTTTGTCGGTGTTTACGGATGAGACCGATCTGTTCAAACTGATGGGTGCCTTTTCGATGCCGGCGATATATTTGCGTTATGTAAAGCCGTATGCGTCGTGCCGGCATTCCCATCCGGCGGTCGAGTGCGCGCTTACGATCTGCGGCGAGCACGATATCGACCCGGCGGCAATACAAAAAATCGAAATACAAACGTACAAGCAGGGCATATACGGCCACGATCAGACCGATATAACCAGTGTCAACGCGGCCCGTATGAGCACGCCGTACAGCGTTGCCGCCGCCACCGTGCTGGGTTCGTGCGGGATCGAAGCGTTCACGAAAAAAACGATCGCGCGGAAAGATATCATTGACCTCGTTCAAAAGGTCAGCATCGCGGAAAACGCCCGGATGACCGAAAAATGCCCCGAAGAGCGCGGCGCCGCGGTGACCTTTATCATGCACGACGGCAGTTCCTACACCGCGGAAGTGGGCAATCCGCTGGGCGAACCCGAACACCCGCTCAGCGACGAAGTGCTGGAGGCAAAATTCCATTCCCTGATGACCTACGCCCGCGTGTACAAGCGGGATCAGGATAGAATCAATAACGCGGTCCGGGCGCTGGACCGCAACTATGACGACCTAATCAACGGACGCTTTTTTAAGCTGGATCTAAGAAAACGATGACAGGAGAATTGCTATGAACAGTATGGACAAAACAAGGGAATTCTTACGTTCCATAGGACAACCCGGCGGCGACGCGTACGATCTGCCCGATTCGCGGAAACGGTTCGCGGACGGCGGACAATACCGGTTTGAGGTCCCCGGCATCCAGGGCCCCAAGGTCATGAAGGCGCTCCTGGAGGCAATTGACAGCTACGGCCTGTACCTGCACCGCGTGACGCAGACGCAGGGAATCATGCGGTTGACGGACGACGAGATCGGCAAAATGGTCGACCTGGCCCATAAATACGAGACCGATCTGATCCTTGCCATCGGACCGCGCGCCACCACCGACACTTCCGCTTCCGTGCACACCGACGAAGGCGTGCGGATGGGCTACCGGTTAAGAGGACAGGAGCAGATCGTCCGCGCCATAGAAGAAGTAAAGCGGGCGGCAAGACTCGGCTGCCGCGGCTTCCTGGTATACGACGAAGGCTGCCTTTGGGTGCTCAACGAAATGCGCAAAGCCGGCGAGATCCCCGCGGATTGTCATTTCAAAGTATCAGCGCACGCGGGTCACGGCAATCCCTGCTCCGCGAAACTGCTCGAGATGATCGGCGCGGATTCCATCAATCCGGTGCGCGATATCCAGTTGCAGATGCTGGCGGCAATGCGGCAGGCGGTAGATTGCCCCATCGACATTCATACCGAAAACCCGGCGTCGACCGGTGGCTTCATCCGCCACTACGAAGTGCCCGAAATGATCCGCGTCGCGGCACCGATCTACCTGAAGACCGGCGGTTCCGTGGCGCAGACGCACTCCTGGGACAGCACGGAAGACGATGCACGGAAACGCGCAAAACAGTGTGCACTTGTAAAACGCATGATCGACGAATACTATCCCGAAGCGATCTGGAGTCCTCGTGGAAGTTTGATTTAATTAAGGGGGCCAGGGAATGCAGGTCACTTTAGCAAGCATAAAAAACGTTGCCGATGAAGCGCTTAATAAAATGGGAGTGGACAACGAAAGCAGAAAAGTTATCGTTGACACGATCATTTTTGCTAACCAGAGGGGAGTGGCGACCCACGGAATCGGAAGACTTCCGCTATATATTAAAAAAATACAGTCGGGTCACCTGAATCCTCAGAACCTGGCGGAAACAGTCCTGGATTCGGCGGGGATAGCGGTGCTGGACGCGCACAACTGCTTTGGTCAGGTGGCGGCGTACACAGGAATGAAGCTCGCGATCCGGAAGGCGAAAGAATACGGCACCGCCGTAGTCGGTGTAAGGAACAGCAATAATTTCGGTACGGCGGGATACTTTGGGGATATGGCGGCAAGGCAGGGCATGGTCGCCATGATCTACGCCAACGCAGCGCCCGCTATTGCTCCCACAGGCGGAACGAAAACCATTTTCGGCACCAATCCCATTTGCTATGCGTTTCCCGGCGGAGAAGGAGAAGACCCGATCCTGCTGGACATGGCCACGACGGTGGTCGCACGGGGGAAGATCAGATTGGCAGCGAAAAACGGAGAGAAGATCCCTCTGGACTGGGCGATCGGGCCGGACGGCGTACCCACCGACGATCCCGAAGAGGCGCTGAAAGGATCGCTGCTTCCCATTGCGGGCTATAAAGGCTACGGTCTATCCATGTTTGTGGATCTGCTTGCCGGATTGCTGACCGGTTCCGCTCACGGAGGAGACGTGAAAAACCTGAGCAAGCTGGATGAGGATTCCGAAAACGGCCACCTGTTTGTCGTGATCGACGCCGGGCGTTTTTTAGAGCCGGAGCAATTGAAAAATGAAGTCGCACAGTTCTGCGAAAAAGTGAAACAATGCGGTCCGGCTGGTATGATTTACATGCCCGGTGAAAAAGAATATAATTTCAGGCGGGCACATCAAAACGCCGTAGAAATCAGTCAGGCGCAGTTTGACGAGATCAACGAAGCAGCCGCCTCTATCGGCGTAAATGCACGCCTTGAATTAGAATAAAAAACAAGAGGAATACAACGTCAAAAAGAAGGAAAGAATCATGCGACACCATTTGTATAATCCGAATTTTAAATTTGTTAAAGATCCGGTGGAGTTCAACAAATACACCGACCGGAACGTTCTTCAATATTGCCTCGGCGCCACAATGTATATGCCCGGGCACCGTGATTTTACCGAAGCGATCCTTACGCATAAATATCCCGGATTGACGGCGATGGTAATGTGCTTTGAAGACGCCTGCAAGCTGGAAGACGTGCCGCGGGCCGAGCAGAACAGCATCCACACGCTGGACGTGCTTTCCGAAAAACTGGAAAACGGGGAGATCACATATGCGGATCTGCCGCTGCTGATCTTCCGGGTGCGGAATATTGACCAGTTTAAACATTTTTCTTCCATGCTGAAGCCGGAGCATATGAAAGTGCTCGCGGGCTTCAATTTCCCCAAATTCAACGCGGAAAACGGCGAAGCGTATTTTGCCCACCTGAAAGAGCTAAACGAAAAATTCGGCGAGATCATATACGGCATGCCCATAATCGAAGACCGCACGGTCGCGTTTAAAGAGACCCGGATGGCGGAGCTGCTGGGTATCAAGAAGATCCTCGACAACTATAAAGAACTGGTGCTGAACGTCCGCGTCGGCGCCACGGACTTTTCGTCCTGCTTCGGCGCGCGGCGTGACGTGGAATACACGATCTATGATATCATGACCGTGAGCGATATCCTGCTGGATATTTTGAATATATTCTCGCGCGACGGCGATTACGTCGTCTCCGGACCGGTCTGGGAATACTTCAAAGTGAAGAAAGAAATGCGGTTCTCCGATCTTCCGAAGATCAATATTCAGGAGTCGCTGATGAAGCGCGAGCCGCTGGTGAGCCCCGAAGTGGACGGCCTGATGCGCGAACTGATCCTGGACAAGGCCAACGGCTTCATCGGCAAAACGATCATCCACCCCAGCCATATCAATTTCGTCAACGGCATCCTCGCGGTGACGCGGGAGGAATATGAGGACGCGGTGCAGGTGCTGGCAACGTCCGGCGGCGTGATCAAGAGCGGCAACGCCAACAAGATGAACGAGATCGGTCCGCACCGTCTGTGGGCGGAAAAGCTGGTCGCTCGGGCGGAAGCGTACGGCGTCATTGAGAGCAAACAAAGCTATCTGGAACTCTTCGGTACCAACTGAGGAGGCAGGGCACGATGGAACAAATGGTATGCATTTAAGAAACAGGTGATAATAATTATGCAATTAGAATTCACTCGCGACCCGGGCAAAATGATCGAATTCGCGAAAGCAATAGTTGCAGAGAAAAGTAAATACTATACTCCGCAAACGCTTGAGAGCATAAAAGACCAGGTCAGAATGCGCGCGGGCAAGTGCGGCGAGCAGGAAATCGATGATAAAATGTATATAACCATTTATTATTACTGGTTTTACGGCTGTGCCGTGGACGAATATTTTTATTATCGATTTTACGAAAAAACGTATGATGAAATCAAATCGTACATTACAAAAAGAGAGAAGGTCCATTATACAAACTGGCTGAACCGGATCGAAGACGCGCATTTTCTTCAGAACAAATTTGAAACGTATCAATTGTTCAAAGAAGATTTTAAGCGCGAAATGATCTACTGCGACAGCGAGGAAAACTATGGCGAGTTTTTAAGTTTTGTCAGACGGCACCCGGTTTTTGTGGTAAAAGCGCTGCAGCTGGGCGGAGGACAAGGCGTTTTTAAAGATAGTGTTATCGGGTTGACAGAGGACGAAATACTGAACAAATATCGTGAATTTCTTGCCCAGAACGACATACTTAACAGTCAACACAATTCATGGGGCGGAAAAAGCGCATTCGTAGTGGAAGAACTGATAGACGCCGGAGAAGAAATCGCAAAACTGCACCCGCAATCAGTCAATGTTGTCCGCATGCCGACCTTTAATTTGAACGGAACTATAATGGTTTTTCAACCGTGGATAAAGATCGGCCGCGGAGACAGTTTTATTGACAACGGGCATGCAGACGGCCTGATGGCGGGAATAGATCCGGAAACAGGCATAATTGATACTCCCGGCTATTCAGAGTTTCCGGAGTCTTTTGAATACCATCCCGACACAGGTATCAAAATACCCGGATTTGCCATTCCGAACTGGAATGAGCTTGTTGAAACAGTGAAGAGACTGTCTGCCGTTTTGCCTACCATAAAATACATTTCGTGGGATATGGCCTGGACAAAAAAAGGCTGGGCGATCATGGAAGGCAATTTTAGGGGTGCTTTTATGTGGCAATTCTTCAGACAAAAAGGCATGAAAAAAGAAATTGAAGAACTTATCGACTGGAAGCTTCCGGATGGATTCTGGTGGCAGATCAATATTTCCAGAGAGGACAATTAAAGGAGGCTATAATAATGTTTAAGGACTGGCTGAAAATCACTGAAGATCCGGCAGAAATCAAAGAGATGGCGAAACGAATCGTATCAGAGGCAACGATATACACCGGAGGTATTATTAAAAAATTCTATACGCCCTTGATGATAAGCAAACTGGATGCCTCGATAATGGAGTACGCCCCGGCAACGACTGAGCAGGAAAAAGAAGAACTGCGGCTGCGGTTTATTTACGACTACTGGGTTTATGGGTGCACGGTGGAGGAGGAATTCTATCTGCATCTGAAAGATAAAAACGATGCCGAAAAAAGAGAGTATCTGATCGGTCAGATGCGCAGTATTTATGCACGGCATTTAAATCAGAACGCAGGTCCGGAATGGGTCGAGAAAATGCAGGATAAATACCGGCTGTATCAGTTGCTTCGTCCGTATTATAAACGTGATGTGATCGAGATCCGGAGCATGGACGATTTTGATATTTTTGCGGATTTCGTCAGAAAGCATAAAGAATTTGTAGTAAAGCCCTCGAACTTCTGCTTTGGTATCGGCGTTCACAAAGTATCTATGGATGATTACGGAAATGACTGTAAAAACGCGATGCAGTCAATTCTCAGCGAAGGCGACGCCATTCATGAGAAGCATCCTACTCGAATGTCGAAAATGGTACTTGAAGAGATCATTCCCCAGGACGAAGCACTCTCTGTACTCCATCCGCATTCTGTAAATGCCATTCGTGCTACTGCCGTCAGAGGAAAAGACGGGAGAATTCACATCTATCATCCGTGGATCAAGGTCGGACTGGGCGGTGCTTTTGTGGCTTCGGCGGCGCTAACGGGCTTTGACGCAGAGATCGATCCCGATACCGGTATCGTAATTACAGACGGGTATCAGGAAAACGGCAGTGTATACAAAGTGCATCCGGATTCCGGCATCCAGATCAAGGGTTTCCAAATCCCCAAGTGGGATGAACTGATTCAGTTCGTAAACGAAATAATGGACGCACTGCCCGAATACGGATATGTGGGTTGGGATCTGGTCCTTACCCCCGATGGCTGGTGCGTTATGGAAGGCAATCATACCGGCCAATTCGTATTTCAGATGATTAACGGAAGAGGCTATAAGAAAGATTTTGAAGATCTGATAGGCTGGAAATACGATAAGGATTTCTGGTGGCAGGACAACGGGAAATTTATGCACAATTGATTCACCGCGGGCGGCGATGGGCGGCAATAAAATGCGAAGACGATGAATAAAAAGGAAAAACGGTAGTATGGAAAACAGATTCAAAAGAGTAATGTCCGCTACGGATATACTGGTTGTCGCGTTCGGCGCCATGATCGGGTGGGGCTGGGTCGTATCATCTGGACGCTGGATACAGAATGCCGGCGTGATCGGAACGGTCATCGGCTTTATCATCGGCGGTGTCATGATCTATTTCGTGGGTATGACATATGCCGAATTGACGCCGGCAATGCCAAAAGTCGGCGGGGAGCACCTGTTCAGCTACAAAGCGTTCGGCCCCACGGGTTCATTTGTCTGCACCTGGGCGCTGATCCTGAGCTATATCGGCGTAGTCTGCTTCGAGGCGGTGTCGCTTCCGGCTATAATCCAGTACATTTTTCCGTCGTTTGCACAGATTAAACTGTATACGATCGCCGGCTCGGATGTGTATCTGACCGGGGTCATTCTTGCTTCACTGAGTACGATCGGGATCATTATTATCAACGTACTGGGGATCAAGGCGGCGGCGATCTTTCAGACTGTATTGACAGTTACGATCGCGGTGGTAGGCGTTATTCTGGTAGTGGCGTCCGTGATCAACGGCGACCCTGCGAATCTGGACGGCCAGGTCATTATCGGCAGTGGATTCGGGTCAATTAAAAATATCCTTTCGGTGGCGGTCGTGGCACCGTTTTTCCTGTTCGGATTTGACGTCATTCCGCAAGTGGCGGAAGAAATTAACATCCCGCTGAAGAAAATTGCCCGGGTCCTGCTGCTTTCTATTATATGCGCGGTCGTATTTTACGGCCTGGTGGTTTTTGCTGTCGGTTACGCGCTCAACAAGAACGATATTGCAGATGCGCTCGGCGGTTCGGGGCTGGTCACGGCGACCGCGATGGAAAAAGTGTTCAACAGTTCAATAATGGCTAAAGTGCTGATAATTGGAGGACTGTGCGGCGTTGTCACCAGCTGGAACTCTTTCCTGATCGGCGGCAGCCGGGCAATATTCTCAATGGCGGAATCCAAGATGATACCGGGCAATTTTTCCAAACTGCTTCCGAAAAAAAAGACGCCGGTCAACGCGCTGCTCCTCATCGGTGTGCTTTCCCTGGCGGCCCCGTTTTTCGGCCGTACTATGCTGGTCTGGATCTCAGACGCCGCCAGTTTCGCGTGCTGCCTGGCGTACTGCATGGTGTCGTTGTCCTTCCTGATCCTGCGCAGGAAAGAGCCGGATCTGCGCCGGCCGTATAAAGTAAAGCACTATCGATTTGTCGGCATAATGGCAACAGTATTGTCCGGTCTGATGGTAGTGTTATATTTGATCCCGGGCTCCGGATGCACGCTGACTATGCAGGAATGGATCATCGTCGGCGGCTGGACCGTGCTCGGCGTGATTTTTTACATAGCGTGCAAAAAGCATTACGGGGACAAGTTCGGGAAGATCGAACTGCCGGCTGAGCGGGACTGAACACCGACCGCGAGGCCATAAAAGAAAGGTAGTTGGTCTTTATGGAACAGAAATGTGTTGTCAGCGTGATCATTCCGGTATATAACGTTGCGCCGTACCTGGCCGAGGCGCTGGACAGCGTTATCAACCAGAGCTATGAGGAACTGGAAATAATCGTAATTGACGACGGTTCGACCGACGGTTCCTGCGAGATATGCGACAAATATGCCGAACAGGACAATCGCATCCGCCTGATCCATCAGGTGAATCAGGGGGTTGCCGCAGCGCGCAACACAGCGTTGGACAATGTTACGGGAGACGTTATTGCCTTTCTGGATTCGGATGATGCATACGACCCGGACTATGTCAAGATCATGCTGGCGGCAATGAATGACAGCGGCACCGATGTGGTGATATGCAAGTATTCGAAGCATTTTACTACAGAGAAGATGAGCTGTGACAATATAGAGGAAATAGGCCAGCTGATAAACGGAGGCACCTATGACCGGATCTATGCCATGCGCGCGCTGGCCTCGAACAAAATTCACGCATATTTATGGAATAAATTGTTTCGTGCCAGACTCTGGGCAGAAATACGGTTCCCGATCGGAATGGTATACGAGGATATTGACGTTATTTTCCGCGTATTCAATTTGTGCGACAAGATACTGGTGCTGGATCAGCCCCTGTACATGTATCGGAAACGCCACGGCAGCATCACCGAGCAAAAATCAACCGACAGCATAAGCGACTGGCTTGCGATCTGTATACGCATCGAGTCTTTTGTCAATGAAAACATACCCGATGTCTATACTTCGGACGACCTGAAAAATATGAAACAGCTCAGGCTGTATAATATGATAAGCTATTTTTGCAAACATGTATTGCAGAAAACCGCGGACTCGAAAGCGTTTATGAAGAGTCTGAGAAAGCAGATCATCGAACTCAAAAAAGAGGTCGGTCTCGGTAAATGTTCCGTTCACATGCGGATCAGCTACCGGATCATCCAACTGTGCCCCGGCTTGCTTAAAGTGCTTTCGCCGGTGTACATGGCTTTCAAAAAGACAAAGTACTTTGGCAGTTGAAGAGCGGTATGAACATGAACCGGGACATCCGGATCGTTATCGCCACCAGCGTGTTTCCGCCGGATTACTGCACCGGACCGGAAGCTCCGTTCGCCGGTACGGACGCTCTTTATTCTAATTCAAACGCGCCCGTGTACAGCTGGTAGTAGGTGCCGTGCTGGGCGATCAGCTGGTCGTGGCTGCCGCGCTCGATGATGCGGCCGTGGTCGAGGACCATGATCACGTCGGAGTTCATGACCGTGGAGAGGCGGTGGGCGATCACAAAGACCGTGCGGCCCTCCATCAGTTTGTCCATACCCCGCTGCACGATGCTTTCGGTGCGGGTGTCGATCGACGACGTGGCCTCGTCCAGGATCATGACCGGCGGGTCGGCAACGGCGGCGCGCGCTATTGCCAGCAGCTGGCGCTGGCCCTGGGAGAGGTTGGAGCCGCTGCCGGACAGCTGCGTCTGGTAGCCGTCGGGCAGGCGCGTGATGAAGCTGTCGGCGCCGGACAGTTTGGCGGCGGCAATGCACTCCTCGTCGGTGGCATCCAGGCGGCCGTAGCGGATGTTGTCCATGACCGTGCCGGTGAACAGGCAGGTCTCCTGGAGCACCAGGCCCAGCGAGCGGCGCAGGTCGGATTTTTTGATTTTGTTGATATTAATGCCGTCGTAGCGGATCTTGCCGTCGGCAATATCGTAGAACCGGTTCAGCAGGTTGGTGATCGTGGTCTTGCCCGCGCCGGTAGCGCCTACAAAGGCAACTTTCTGACCGGGCTCAGCGTACAGCGTGATGTCGTGGAGCACCGGTTTGTCCTCATCGTACCCGAAGTCAACATTGAACATGCGCACATCGCCCCGCAGCGGTGTATATGTGAGCGTGCCGTCGCCGTGGGGGTGTTTCCAGGCCCATTGACCGGTCTTGGCGTCGGATTCGGTGACGTTGCCCTCCGCGTCGATGACAGCGTTCACCAGAGTCACATAGCCGTTGTCCGCCTCGGGCTGCTCGTCGGTGAGCGCGAATACCCGCTGCGCGCCGGCCGCGGCCATCGCCACGAAGTTGATCTGCTGGGAGACCTGGTTGAGGTTGCCCGTGAACTGCTTGGTCATGTTCAGGAACGGAATAATGATGCTGATGCCCAGCGCCAGGCCCGAAATGCTGAGGTTCGGGACTTTGTTGATCATCAGGATACCGCCTACGATGGCCACCAGCACGTACAGGATGTTGCCCAGGTTCAGTATGATCGGGCCCAGCATGTTGGCGAACGTATGCGCGCGGTAGCTGTCTTCGTACAGTGCCTGGTTGACCGCGTCGAAATCGCGGATGCTCTGGTCTTCGTGGTTGAAGACTTTGACCACCTTCTGGCCGTTCATGATCTCCTGGATGTAGCCCTCGGTCTTGCCCATGGACTTTTGCTGGCGCACGAAATATTTCGACGAATTGCCGCCCACGGTCCGGGATACCCACAGCATCACCGCCACGCCCAGCAGCACCAGCAGCATCAGCCACACGCTGTAGTACGCCATTATAAACAGCACGGTCAACACTATCACGCTTGACTGCAGCACGATGGGCAGCGTCTCCGCCACCACCTGCCGTATGGCGTCAATATCGTTCGTATAATAACTCATTATGTCGCCGTAGCTGTTGCGGTCGAAGTAACGGATGGGCAGGTACTGCATGTTGTCGAACATGCGGCGCCGCAGCCGGTACAAGATGCCCTGCGTGATATACGCGGACAACTGCCGGTACACCAGTATGCAAATCACGCTTACAGTGTACAACACGATCAGCAGCGTTACCTGCGGTATTATCACGCTGCGCGCGGCGGCCCAGTCGCGGGTCTCGTAGTATTTGCCGATGGTCTCGATGACGCGCTGCAGGAACAGCGGCGGTATGGAACTGACGATGGCCGAGAAAATAATAAATATCGTGGTCAGCGTCGAAAGTCCGGGGTAGTATTTGAACAGCAGCTTGATGATGCGGCCCAGGAGACGGAAATCGATGCGTCGGGACTTTTTGTCCGAAGATTCGTTTTTACGCATTGTCCGTCACCTCCTCTCCGGCCGCGTTGTCCGCGGCGTCGCTGTTGCGGGTCTGCTGCTCGTACGTCTCGCGGTACGCGGGACTGGATGCCATCAGTTCGGCGTGGGTGCCGGCGGCGATTATCCGCCCGTGGTCCAGTATCAAGATCTGGTCCGCGTCCATCACGGAGGCCACACGCTGCGCGATTATCAGCTTCGTCGTAGACGGGATGTACCGGCGGAAACCGGCGCGGATCAGCGCGTCGGTGCGGGTGTCAACGGCGCTGGTAGAGTCGTCCAGGATCAGTATCTTGGGTTTTTTCAGCAGCGCGCGGGCAATGCACAGCCGCTGCCGCTGGCCGCCGGACACGTTGGTGCCGCCCTGGTCGATCTGCGTGTCGTACCCGTCGGGGAAGGACAATATGAAATCCTCCGCCTGCGCCAGCCGGCACGCTTCGGCGAGCTCTTCGTCGGTAGCGTCCGGATCGCCCCAGCGCAGGTTTTCTTTAATTGTGCCCGAGAACAGGAGGTTCTTCTGGAGCACCATTGCCACCCCGTCGCGCAGCACGGCGAGGTCGTAGTCGCGCACGTCGATGCCGCCGACTTTGACGCTGCCCTCCGTCACGTCGTACAATCGCGGAATGAGCTGCACCAGCGACGTTTTACCCGCGCCGGTGACGCCCAGGATGCCCACGGTGCTGCCGGACGGAATATCGAGGTCAATATCGCTGAGCGTGTCGTTGACCGCCTTCTCGGAGTACTTGAAGCGCACGTTTTCGAAGCGGATCGAACCGTCGGGAATAGTATTGACCGGCTCGGCGGGATTGGTGAGCGCAGAGTCCTCCCGGAGCACTTCGTCGATGCGGCGCGCGGATTCGGCGGAGATCGTCAACGTCACGTAAATCATCGAGATCATCATCAGTGAGATCAGGATCTGGAAGCCGTACGTGAGCATCGCGGACAGCTGGCCCACGTCGATGTAGTGGGTGGTGATGACCAGCTTCGAGCCGAAGGTCAGCACGAACACCATGTTGAAATACAGGCACATCTGCATCAGCGGCCCCAGCAGCGCCACGATGCGCTCGGCCTTGGTGAAGTCGATGCGGATGTCGTCCGATGCTTTGTCGAATTTTTCCTGCTCGTATTTTTCGCGGGCGAAGCCTTTCACCACGCGCATCGCCATCACGTTTTCCTCCACCGACTCGTTCAGGCGGTCGTATTTGCGGAACACGCTGCGGAACGCGGGCATTGCCTTCCGCGAGACCATGATCAGGCCGAATACCAGCACGGGCACAACCACCACGAACATCATTGCCAGCGCGCCCGCCATGGTGTATGCCATGGCGATGGCAAACACGAACATCAGCGGACTGCGGATGGCAATGCGGATCAGCATCATGTACGCCATCTGCACGTTGGCCACGTCGGTGGTCAGGCGCGTCACCAGCGAGGATGAGGAGAAGCGGTCAATATTGGTAAACGAATACGTCTGCACGCGCCGGAACAGGTCGCCGCGCAGGTTTTTGGCGAAGCCGGCGGAGGCTTTGGCCGCGGTGAAACCCGCGAGCCCGCCGCAGGACAGGGACAATACCGCCAGCACCACGAGGATCAGCCCGTTCTTGCCGATCACGTCCAGTCCGCAGCCGTTCTTTATATCGTTGGTAAGCTGCGCCACGATGAACGGGATCAGGCATTCGATCACCACTTCGCCCACCATGAACAGCATAGTCAATATCGACGGTTTTTTATATTCGCGCACTGACTTGCCCAGGCGCTTCAGCATTTGTATCATATCAGTATTTCCCCAGTTCGTGAATGCGGTCGGAGATCGCTTTGAAGTTCTCGAAACTCACCGAGTTCGGTATCGAGTGGTCGGACGCGAAGAAGTAGCCGCTGTTTTCCTTCAGCACAGGTATCACGCGCTCGAGTTCCGCCAGGATCGCGTCTTTGTCGGGCCAGAGCACCGCGTTGACGCCGCCCCGCAGCGCCAGCTTGTCGCCGTACGTCTGCTTGATGCGGATCGGATCCATGCCCGCTTTGACCTCGATGGGGTTGAGGCAGTCAACGCCGATCTCGATCAGATCCGGAATAAACGGCTCCACGTACCCGCAGGAATGCAGTTCTACGAACATCCCGCGCTCGTGCGCCCAGTCGCACGCTTTCTTCTGGAACGGTTTCAGCAATTCGCGGTACATATCGAGGGAGAAGAACGTGCTGTTCTTGTAGCCCATGTCGTCCGGCCAGTGGATGCCGTCGAATTTGTAGCCTTTCGCCAGGATCTTGTCGTACAGCGCCAGGTTCATATCCAGGTAGTGCCCGAACATGTCGGTGATCCATTCCGGATCCTCGTACATGCCGATCAGCACGTTTTCGGTGCCGGTCGCCCACGAGTGCGTCACGTCGAAGCCGAACCAGAACGCGAGGTCAACGTACTCTCCCGCGGCGCGCGCCTTATTATACCGGTCGTCCAGCCACTCCCAGTTGATACGGTCGTCGCTGGGCGTCATGCGCGCTTTGGCGATCTCCCAGTGCTCCGGGTCCGAGATAAAGAAGTCCAGAAACTCCGGCGTGGAGTCGAGGTGCTTGAAGGATTTGAGTGTTGCCCCCCAGTTCGTGGTGTGGATCACGTACCGGTCAGTTTCCTCCAGAACTTTGCTCTCGAAACGGGGCGAGTTGTCGATGGAGAACGTGACGCGGCGGTCGAAGCCGAAGTAGTCTTCCCACTCGATCCCGGCGGGCAATCCCTCGTTGTGCCACCGCTCCAGCGTTCCGGCCCACGGTGTGTCCAGCATGACGATGCGGTCAATTTCCTGATGCTTGAAAGTCCGTATAAACCGTTCCCGGCTCGTGAGTTCCATGGTCAAGATCCCTCCTGCCTTTTGCGGCAGAGGATATTGTACCACATTTTGGGCAAATGGCAAAGGGCAATTCTAAAAGCAGTCGCTGCGAGTTCTTTTTCGTTTTGGTTGCATCATTCTCATTCTTTGAGCCGGATTTGGTATAAAGAAGTTTGTTTCATCGAGTTTAATACCAGTTTTTACTAGCTCTCGCTCATTTTCAAAAACGCATAACCCAAATAATGGTATAAAATCTTTGAATTAGAATATAATAATCCAGCCTCACGGAACTCCCGTGGTATAAAGACCTTAATTAAAGATATTATATCCTATTCGCACCAGATTAAACAGAGCCGACAATCGAGAGAAGGCGCCCAATTTGGTATTAAAATTCAAACAATCGTTACTTTTATCCAAAAAAGGAATAATCAAAACTCATGAACTGCCTGAGAAGGCGCCTGGCGTAGTATAAAACCGTATAAAAGAAGCTGGATTGTCCAAATCAAGGAGATTGATCCCTATTGAATAAGTCGCGTGTTTTGGGTAAAATTGACAGCAGAAGGGGAGGTTTGACCCATGACCATACTGGTAGATATGGACGATACGATCGAGTGCCTGCTGGCCGCGTGGGTCAAGGTGCTTAACGAGCGTTACGGCCGGAGCGTCACTACGGAAGACGTGACCGACTGGGATGTGACAAAGGCATATCCCGGGCTGGCAAAGGAGCAGGTATACGGCGTGCTGAACGAAGAGGGGTTCTGGGGGCGCGTTGACCCCATGCCCGGCGCGGCCGAAGCGCTCCAAAGATTTATCGCGAATGGGCACGAGGTGTATATTGTCACCGCCACCGCGTACGAATCCGTGGCCGAAAAAATGCGCGACCTGCTGTTCCGGTGGTTCCCGTTCATTGGCTGGGGCAACGTCATCATTGCCGCCCGCAAGCAGATGATCCGCGCAGACGTGCTGATCGACGACGCGGTGCACAATATGATCGGCGGACAATACGCCAAGATCCTGGTCGACGCCCCGTACAACCGCGGTTTCGACGCCGCGGCGGAAGGCATGATCAGGGTATACTCATGGGAAGAGATAGAGAAGGAGATCGACCGCCTCGCGGCAGAAAAGGCGGCAGAGCGTCCGAAACGGCGCCGGTCAAGACGGAAGGACAGATAATATGGACGGCAAACTGAGCAAACTGGACCTGATGCGCATCAAGAAAAAGCGCGAGCTGATCCAAAAAAAGGACCCCGATAAAGACCGAATTCTTGAAACAACGCAGAACGCGACGCTGCTGGACTACGTGCAGTGGGTAGGCGACATTGGCTTTGAGAAGCTGCCTTTCCGGGAAGCGGACGCGCTGGTGCTGTGCGTGGTGTCGTATTTCGAGCTCCTGCAATTGTTCGCGGAAGGGCAGAAACGCGCGCGGCTCCGGGATTGTGTCCCGCTGATCGACGCGGGCCGGGCCCGGCTGATGATCACCGGCGGCGACATGGGCAACACCGAGATCTTTCGCGCGGCCGCGGCCTCCAAACGGTTCGGAGAGCTGGAGATCACGGATTACGTGGACAAATTGTCCGTCGATCCGCCGCTGCAGTTCGCCGCGATGTGCTTCCATTTCCGGGACGAGTTTTCGTTTATTGCCTACCGCGGTACCGACAGTTCCCTCGCGGGCTGGCGGGAGAATTTCATGATATCGTTCACGCGGACAACGGCCCAGAACCTCGCCTCCGAATACGCCTCGCAGCTGGTGGAACCCGGCCATGTCTGGTATATTGCCGGCCATTCAAAGGGAGGCAATCTCGCACTGATCGCCGCGACGCTTTTGCCCCCGGATCAGATGGACTTTGTGAAACGCGTGTTCGTGCTGGACGGTCCCGGCCTGTGCCCCGAAGTGTTCGACGAGCAGATGGTGCATAAGATCGACGATAAGATCACCCGCGTCGTGCCCGAATTCGACGTGATCGGCAAGCTGTTCGAACCTAAAGTCACCGACACTCGCATCGTCAAAAGCTACCGCGACGGCATCGAGCAGCACTCGCTGGCGTCGTGGATGGTGAGCCACGGCGGCCTCGCGGAGGTCAAAACCTTCGCCCCCGGCAGCCGCTGGATCAATGACCTGATGGACGAGTGGATCGCCGGCATCCCGCTGGAGGAGCGCGCGGTGTTCGTAGACGAACTGTTCGACGCTATGGAAGAAGCGGGCATTCAGGATCTCCAGGAGATCTCGCCGGAATACTTCGGCAACCTCCTGATCCGCATCGGTTCCAAGAGCGACACCACCAAGAAAGTGCTCAAAAGCCTGCCGCGCAAACTGTTGCTGGACGATACCGAAAAAGAGCCGCTGAAAACGAAACTGCCGCGCATATTCCGCAATTCGCTGCTGATCACCGCGCTGGTGATGATCGCGCTGGGTGTGGGCGTGCTGTTTGTCTCCGATAAAATACTCGAGATCGTGTCGATAGCGCTGGTTGCCATCGTCGCGGCGGTGGAGATATTCGTGATCGTCCGCCGGCTGATAAAATCAAAAGGCCGTATGGACGGGCTGCGGGAGCGGATATTTATCACGCTGGGCCTGCTGGCGCTGATCCCGGTGGTGCTGATCAAAGAAAAGGCAATGTTCATCTTCGGCAGCGTCATCTTCGGTGTACTGTTCCTGGTGCTGGGGTACGTTGCCGGCGAGCGCGCGGTCAAGGACAAGCGCATTTTCGTGCGGGTGCTGCACATCGTGGAGTGCGTGCTGTCAATTGCCACCGGCGTCATTTTCCTGATCATCCCTTCCAAATGGGTGCATACGCTGGCAATAGTTCTGGGCATCGTGCTGCTGACGCTGGCCGCGGCGCGTATCGGCTACCTGATCTGGGCGGCGATCAAAAAGAAGAAGGAAGCAGACTTATAAACATTGCTCATTTTTATAGCAAATTAGCAAAAACGTATTGCAACATGACATACAATATGCTATAATTAAGCGCCGAAAGGAGGTGCTTATTGTGGCAATTAAAAGTTCTAATGTGATTGCAAGAGTTGAGCCGGAAATCAAAGAAGAGGCAGAAGCCATCCTCGCGAAACTGGGTATTTCTGCATCTAATGGGATTAATATGTTCTATAGACAGATCATTTTATGGAAAGGTCTTCCTTTCCGGCCGGCGATCCCGGTCAGCAGACCGGTTGCTCTTGAGGAGATGACTCGAGAAGAGTTTGATGAAAAAATGACACGCGGTATTGCTCAGGCTAAAGCCGGCGAAGGAGTTCCTGCGGATGAATTCTTTGCGGCATTAAAGCAGGAAATCGATCAAACACATGTCTGACGTTTATGATCTGATAATCTTGCCTGAAGCTGCGCAAGATATTCGCAAAACTGTATTATATATCGCAAATGAATTGGCCGCTCCGCAGGCAGCGCTTAATTTGCAGAACAAAATAGAAAAAGTAATCAGATCGCTGGCATATATGCCGAATAGGATCAGGCTGGTCGAAGAGCAGCCATGGAAGGACGCCGGAATCAGAAGAACAAGAGCGGGGAACTATTATATTTATTTTTTTGTTGATGAGACAAAAATGACCGTTTATGTCAACGCTGTTATATATTCCGGACGAGATCAAACAAGCCAGATAGCATCTTTCACTTGCAATCCGTGTCCGGATACGCTATAATCACTATACACCGGCTCTTAAAAGTACTGTCGGGTCTTACGCAATGGAATTTTGTGAACCCCGTCAGGTCCGGGAGGAAGCAGCGGTAAGCGAACCCTTTCGTGTGCCGTAAGTCCCCCGGCAGTACTTTCAGGAGCCGGTTTTGTACATCCAGAAGGGAGCGTGGCAATATGTCGTACATGGCACTTTACCGCAAATGGCGTCCCCGGACGTTCGAAGAAGTGGTGGAGCAGGAGAGCGTTGTCACCATTTTGAAGAACGCGGTGACGCAGAACCGTGTTGCCCACGCGTACCTGTTCTCGGGGACGAGGGGCACCGGCAAGACCACGCTGGCCAAGATCTTCGCGCGCGCGGTGAACTGCCTGCATCCCGTCGACGGCAACCCCTGCAACGAATGCGAGATCTGCCGCGGCATTCTGAACGGCACCATTCTGGACGTATCGGAGATCGACGCCGCGTCAAACAACGGCGTCGACAACATCCGCGCCATCATCGAAGACTCCGTGTACGCGTCGTCCGTTGCCCGCTACCGCGTGTATATAATCGACGAAGTGCACATGCTCTCATCCGGCGCCTTCAACGCGCTGCTCAAAACGCTGGAAGAACCCCCCGAAAACGTAATATTTATATTGGCCACCACCGAGCCGCAGAAGTTGCTGCCCACGATACTGTCGCGTTGTCAGCGCTTCGAGTTCAAGCGCATCTCCCGCGAAGGCATCGCCGGCCGGCTCCGGCTGATCTGCACCGAGACCGGCATCGAGGCCACCGACGAGGCACTGGCGTTTCTGGCGGACAAAGCTGACGGCGCGCTGCGCGACGCCATCAGCCTGCTGGACCAGACGTCGGCGTCAACTCAAGGCAAGATTACCCTGGCCGCCGCCCGCGAAGCTACGGGTTCGCTGGACCGCGTATTTCTGTGGGATTTCACCGCGGCGCTGACGAATTCGGACGCCCGCCGGCTGCTGGAACTCAGCCATACTATTTTCAGCGACGGCCGCGACCCGTCGGCGTTTATAAAAGAATTGATGACCGTATTGCGCAACATGATGGTGGTCATGACCGTTACGGATCCGTCAGGCCTGATCTACGAAGACGCGGAAGGCATCGCGCAGCTCAAACGGCTGGCCGAAGGGCGGCGTCCGGGCGAGATCTCGCTGCTGATCCAGGAGCTGGCGCGGCTGGACAATAACCTCAAATGGGCCGTTTCGCGGCAGATCGTGTTTGAGGCGGGGGTGCTGTCGATCGCCGACCGCAAATGGAGCCCGGACACCGCGTCGCTGGAGACCCGGCTCTCCGAGGTGGAAAACCGGGTGGCGGATCTGGTGGAGCACGGGCTCGCCGTGACCGCCGCGGCACCGGTCGCGCGGACAATACCCGCCGCGGAAGTCGCGCCGGCAATTGCGCCCGCGGAGGTCGAGCCGGAACCGGCGGCGCCGTGGGATGATCCGGCCCCGGCGGCAATTGCCTCCGAACCGACGCCCGAACCGGTACCGGTGAGCGAGCCCGAAACGCCGCCTGCGGAAGTCCCCGCGCCGGAGACGAATATTGCCCCCGGCGGCGCCGTGCGCAAACTCACGCGGCCGGAATGGGACCGCTTTCTGAACGCCATGGAAAAGCGCGGCCAGATGTCGATGCTGACCTGGTACATGGACAGCACCGCGCAGTACGAACTGCCCGGAGACCGGGTGCTGCTGGCGTTTAAAGACGACATGACTGTGAGTATTTTCAGAAAGTCCACGGACGCCAACCTGAAGACTGCCGGCGAGTGCCTGCAGGAGGTGTTCGGGCGGCCAATGGAGCAGTTGTTCGCGCTGGAAAAAGACGCGGAGCAGACGATCGACGCCGCGAACAAGGAAGCCGCGAAGAGCGGGGAACAACCTGGAGCGGCGGCAGCGTTGACCGTGCCTGAATCGGTATTGACCTCGCCCGGACCGGATCCGGCAGATGCTGCCGCGGAACAGAGTTTCCGGAACGGGGCGGAGTATTTTCAGAAATTGTCCGAAAAAATGAATTTTCCGATAGAGTGGAAATGAAGCGGCAGCGCGGCGGCAGCGCCGGAACCAAATCCCAGAATCAAATAGCGGCCGCGGCCAAAAAATACCGGAAATGGTTCGTGATCGGGCCGGTATTTAAATTGACCGAAGCCGTGTTCGAGCTGTTGATCCCCACGCTGATGGTGTACGTCATTGACCGCGGCGTGAGCGGGCGCGACGGAGCATACGTGCTGAAAATGATCCCGCTGATGCTGGGGATCGCGGTGCTGGGCTATTTGAGCGCGCTGGTGTGCCAGTACGTGGCGTCGTTGTCGTCGCAGGGATTCGGTACGGAGCTGCGCGAGCGGCTGTTCCGGCATTTGCTGTCGATTCCTCAAAAGGAAGCGGACCGCCTCGGCACGCCCACGATGGTCAACCGCGTCACCACCGACGTCAACATCCTCCAACAGGCCGTGGCAATGCTCATCCGCCTCGCGATCCGCGCGCCGTTCATCTGCGTCGGCAGCCTCGTGATGGCCGCGATCCTCAACTTGAAACTCACACTGGTGATATTGTGCGCGCTGCCGTTTCTGATCGCCGCGGTGATCCTCGTTATGCGCGTCAGCGTGCCGCTGTTCACAAAAGTGCAGCAAAAACTGGACAATATTGCCGTCATTTCCCGCGAAAACATGTCCGGCGCCCGGGTGATCCGCGCGTTTTCCCGTAAAAACAACGAAAAAGCGCGCTTCGATGCCGAATGCGACGGGTACAACAAGGCGGTGGAGAAGGTCAACCGCGTTTCCACCCTCTTAAACCCCCTTACGACGCTCATAATGAACCTCGCGGTGCTGGCGGTACTGTGGTTCGGCGGCAAAATGATCGAATCCGGCGTCATGACCGGAGGCAAAATTATCGCGTTCATAAACTACGTTTCATACATGGTGACCGCGCTTTTGGTGGTCGCCAACCTCGTGACGCTGTTCACCAAAGCCGCCGCGTCGTACAAACGCGTCAACGAGATCTTCGCCGTGCCGCCCGCCGACAAGCCCGTTGAACAGGCGGACAGATCCGTGTTCAAAACCGGAGAAGATGAACCTGTGCCGCCCAGCGTGGAATTCCGCCATGCGACGCTGCGCTACGGCGATGACGAAACGCTGCCCGCCGCGGTGGAGGATGTGAGTCTTACGCTGCGCTCGGGCCAGACGCTGGGCATCGTGGGCATCACCGGCAGCGGCAAAACGAGCCTGATCAGCCTGCTCACCGGGCTGTACGACTGTACGGCCGGCCAGGTGCTGCTCTACGGGCGGGACGTGCGGCAATGGGAGCGCGCGGAACTGCACCGCACGGTGCGGATCGCGGCGCAGCAGAGCACGTTGTTCGCGGGCACGGTGCGGGACAATCTGCGCGCGGGCTGCGCCGACCTGGATGACGAGGCGTTGTGGGCGGCGCTGCGCGCGGCCCAGGCGGCCGGATTCGTGGAGGAGAAAGGCGGCCTGGACGCGCGCGTGGAACGCGGCGGGGTCAATTTCTCCGGCGGCCAGCGCCAGCGGCTCAGTGTTGCCCGGGCGGTGGCGGCCGGACCGCGCGTGCTGATACTTGACGACAGTTTCAGCGCGCTGGACAACGCGACCGCCGCGGCCATGTTTGACGCGCTCCGCGCGACCTCAGTGGACACGCTGATCATCGTTTCCCAGCGGGTCCGCAGCGTCCGTGGCGCCGATATGATACTGGCGCTGGACGACGGCCGCGCCGCCGGACTGGGACCGCACGAGGAACTGCTGCAGCAATCTCCGACGTACGCCGAGATCTGCCGGCTCTCCGGCGACGAATCGGCGGAGGCGGCGCCCGCCGCCCCGGCGAAAGGCGGTGACGCGTCATGATCCGCTGGTTCTCCGGGTACCTGAAAAAGTACAAATGGCCGCTGGCGCTGGCGGTGCTGTTTGCCGCGTTGTCCGGCGCGCTGCTGCTGGTCGGGCCGCTGTTTTTAGGGCGGGCGGTGGACGCGTTGACCGCGGAAAGCGGGGTAAAGTGGGACGCACTTACCAAAAATCTCATATTCTTAGCCGTTTTTTACGTAAGCGGCGCAGTATTGTCCTGGATATCGCCGGTACTGGCCGGCAAGATCGCCGCGCGTACGGTCACCGACATCCGCAATACCACATTCCGGCATATTTTAGATCTGCCGCTGCGGTTTTTTGACACCAGGAGCCACGGCGATGTCATCGCGCGCATCACTACAGATTGCGAAAACATTTACGACGGCCTCGGGCAGAGTTTCGTGCAGCTGTTTTCCGGCGTTGTCACCGTCATCGGCACGCTGGTCGCCATGTTTGTGATCAGCCCGGTCATTGCCGCCGCGGTGCTGTGCATCACGCCGCTGTCGCTGCTGATCGCGCGGTTCGTCATCATCCGCACGGCCCGGTTGTTCGCGGCGCAGCAGAAACTGACCGGCGAGCTCGGCGCCCACGTGGAGGAGATGTTCTCGGGCATCCGCACGGTGCATGAATATTCGCTGGAGGAGGAGGCCGCGGCGGGGTTCGGCGAGATCAACGCGCGGCTGTACAAGACCGGCAAGAGCGCCCAGTTCGGCGGCGCGCTGGTCAATCCGTCCACGCGGCTGGTCAACAACATTTCATACATCTGCGTCGGTCTCATGGGCGCCGTATTTGCGGTGAACGGCATCCGCGCGGGCGGCTGGACAATGACCGTGGGCGTCATTGCCACCCTGCTCTCGTACGCCACGCAGTTTGCCAAGCCGATCAACGAGATTGCCGGCGTCACCACGCAGCTGCAGAACGCATTTGCCTCCGCCGCCCGCCTGAAAGAGCTCCAGGACGAGACGCCCGAATCCGACGACAGCGCGCTGCCGGAGCTGCGGAACGTGGCCGGCGCGGTGGAGATCGAGCACCTGAAGTTCTCGTATGTGCCCGAAAAGCCGCTGATCACCGACCTGAGCCTTTCCGTGAAGCCCGGCAGCGTGGTGGCGATCGTGGGTCCCACCGGCGGCGGCAAAACGACGCTGGTCAACCTGCTCCTGCGCTTCTACGACCCGCTCTCCGGCACGATCCGGTTGGACGGCACCGACACGCAGACTGTTACCCGCGACAGCCTCCGCGACGCGTTTTCGATGGTGCTGCAGGAGACCTGGCTGTTTACCGGCACGATCCGGGACAACATTGCCTACGGCCGCCCGGGTGCCACCGACGCCGAAGTCAAAGCTGCCGCCAAAGCCGCGTACGCGCACAATTTCATCAAGCGCCTGCCGCAGGGCTACGATACGGTGATCTCGGACGGCGGGGGCAATCTCTCCGGCGGCCAGCGCCAGCTGCTCACCATCGCGCGGGCAATGCTCTCCGACGCCCCGGTGCTGGTGCTGGACGAGGCGACGAGCTCCGTTGACATCGTGACCGAACAATACGTGCAGCAGGGCTTCGCGCGGCTGATGAGCGGGCGGACGTCGTTTATCATTGCCCACCGCCTGGCCACGATCCGCCACGCCGACCTGATCCTGGTGGTAGATGGCGGCAACATCGTCGAACAGGGCACCCACGCCGAACTTCTGGCGGCGCGCGGCCGCTACTGGGAACTGTACAACGCGGGGATCTGATGAGCACGGAAGCACGCAACTTTTTCGGCAGAATTCTTGTCCTTTACTCTAAGGGGGCAAAGGACCGCTTTGACTGACAGAGATATTATCGAGATGCTCGAAAACCGAAACGAGGAAGCGCTCCGGCTGCTGCAGGAGAAGTACGGGCCGTACTGTTACGCGATCGCATTCAACGTACTTTCCGACGCGGAAGACGCCAAGGAGATCGTCAATGACTCGTTTCTGGACCTCTGGAACAGCATTCCGCCCGCAAAACCGGAGCGGCTCCACGCGTATCTGGGCACTATTGTCCGCCACAACGCCATCAATCTGTATCATAAACGCCAGACCAATAAAAACCGCGTCATGAGCTCGGCGATTCCGCTCGAGGAGGCAACGGAAAAAACCTACACCGACGAAAACGCCATCAGCCACCTGGTGATCGGCGCGGCCATGGACCGGTTTCTGGAGAGCCTGTCGGAGAAAAACCGGCAGGTGTTCGTCGCGCGTTTTTATTATAATTCGTCAATTGAGGATATTGCCCGTACGCTGGATATGCCCGCCGGCTCGGTGAAGAGCATCATCCACCGCACGAAAAAGGCGCTGAAGGAGTTTCTGGATAAGGAGGGGATCGACGTATGAAAGATCAACTTATCCAAAAGCTTATGGCAGAGATCTCCGACAAATACGTGGCGGAGTATCGCGCGACGCTGGACCGGAAGGCGGCAGAGCAAGCGGCTGCTGCGGCAAACGCGGCGGACAATTCCGATGCGGCCGCGGGCGGCAGCGCTGCAGTGCGCAGCTCGGCAAAGCGCGGGGCTTACCGCGGCAGCAGTCGCGTGCCGGTGATCTGGCGCAGTATCGCGGCGGGTGTTGTCATTTTGGTATTCCTGGCGGGCGGCCTGCTGCTGGGCAAGTATCTGCACAAGAATAACAGCCCTGAACCGGCGGCAACGGCGGAGATTACGCAGATGCCGATCGAAACGCCGACGCAGGCGGTCAACGAAACCGCGGACGTCACGGCGACGCCGGCTGCCACGCCTGCGGGAGCAACTGCCACGCCGAGCGTTACCGCTGCGCCGGACGCCACGTCTGTTTTAACGCCCGAAATTACCGCCACGCCTGCTGCTACGCCCGTGCCAACCGGGATGCCGGACGTTTCCGGCACAGCGCCTGACGGGACGCCGATAGTTCCCACCGCGTCTGTCGTTACACCGACCGCTATGCCGGACGCCACGTCTGCCGCCACTCCGGAGGCTCCTACCGCGACGTCGGCAGATACGTCCACTGCCACGCCTGCAGCCACGCCTGCGGTCACTCCGACCGCTACGCCGACCGGATCCGTGTACGCGACGGCTAAGCTGGAAGCGTGGACTATTGCCGCAAGCGGAGTCGCGGAAGAACCGAGTTTTTCGGACGTTGACGAAACAAGCCGGATTTTCTTCGTAACGTCGTTAGACCGGGACGTGGGTATCTGCGGATATGCGTACCGGAGCGATTCGCCCCTCAAAGAAGTTTATTATCGCATAGGCAGCGATCCGACGGAGCACGTCTGCCGGGGACCGCTGTATGCACGGAACGATATTGCCACCGCCGCCGGCTTCGGCACCGAAAACGCGCAGAGCTCCGGCTTCGGCGGGAACGCGGAGAGCGAGTATATGTTATTGTCCGACCTGCCGGCGTCGAACCGGATCACAACGCTCCACTTTATGGCGCGATTTGAAAACGGCGCCGAGACGGAGCTTGGCTCGGTGCTGTATATTTGCTGCGACGTGATTGCTGACAACGGACAAATGTATTATGAATGTATCTGGCAGGATTCCGGCGAAAAAGTCAAAAGCATAAAGGCTCCCGGCCGAACGTTGTATATCTTCAGCGGGCTCGACTATGACAACATCTACAGTACCGTAATTAAGAGCGATATCTCGTCAAATCGGGAATATGACTTTCTGGCGTTCTACGACGGCGAGCCTCGTGCGTTTAACGTGGGCAATATCGATCTGAGCCTGTTCAGCTATTGCGAGCTCGATTACGTGACGCACGCGGATTTTGACCCGTACGATACGGCGACAATGAGCGAAAGCGCGTTCCTGGCGCTGGGGACAACGGACGCGCTGCCCGGCTGCGGCGCGGATGGCCCGCACAGGGAGGGGCTGCTGGCCACGGCGGCCTGCGCTTCGTACGATGCGGACAACGTCCGCACGGCGACGATCTCGCTTGCCGACGTGGATTACGACGGCAACGTCTGGCTGTCGGCGTACCTGCGCCCCGGCATGCCGGTCTTCGTGACCGAGATACGGTTTTACTTTTGATCATTTGAGTGATAAAACAACATCGTGATCTATATATTAATTATAATCACAATATTTTTGTTGTTTTTCTATTTCAGCATTGACTTTTTTGCCGTCAAATTGCTAAAATCGCCTAAACGGCAGGGCCCAAAATATGACCGGCACGGGAGGATTGGCAATTGAAAAAGTTCAGAGGTATCAAAATCGAAAACGATGTTGCGAAGATCCTTTATTTCGATGAAGAAACCGGCGAGACATCGTTTTTTGAGGAAGATCTAAAACCGTATTACGAATACGGGGACAGAGACCTCGCGCACAACGTCTTTTCTTCCGAGTATTTCTGGTCAGATGACGAAGAGGAGCTTTGCGACGAGGTCAACGGGGAATTCCTTGAAAACTTCATTTGCGACGCGGTCAGCAACATTCAGGACGAGCTCGGGGACAACGGGATCGTTGTTGACCCTTCGGATTTTGACTGCTCGGAGTGGGGAGACGATTATGATCAGGAAGCGCTTGACGAGTTTGACGTCGTAAATCATCTCTTCAACGACGCGATCAGAAAAGCGCTTGATCTGAACGAGGACTGGGAGAGGAACGATTAAATCAAGCACAGTGAAATTGACTGTGACGAAAGACATCTATATGCGGAGGGAAACATGAAAAGTTATAACACTAAAATTATTAAAAACGCATTTAAGCGTATGGTTGAAGAACACGGGCCGGAGGTGTTTGACGTTGCCGGCGAGCCGGAAACGCTTGTCGATTATCTTCCTGATGACGCCAAGTACAATGTGGTCAGGATGGCTTTTCGTATGGGCTGCTATCGCCGGCTGCAGGAATTAAAAAAACAATACGGCCGGTTCGAACTGGCACAGAATCCGCTGAATACCGAATTAAAGAGTTTCGGAATAACGATCGAAGCCGCTGAAACCGCTGCGGAAGTAACTGTGATGGCTGCGGAAGCGGCAGGTCTCACTGCAAAATCTGCCGGAGAAGAGCAGATCATGCAGGAAGCAGGTCGTTTCAGATTATCGGAAACCCCAAAAACTGTGTTTTTCGGCACATACCCTCAGAGTTCAACCGGAGAAAGAGCTCCGATAGAATGGAGAATAATCGGCCGGGAAGGCAATAAAGTATGGCTCACAAGCGAATATGCGCTGGATTTCAAGCCTTTTACCACAGCCGTTACCAACAACTGGGCAGTGTGTACCCTCAGGCAATGGCTCAACGATGCATTTATCAATAATGCATTCACGAATGAGCAGCAGAACCGGCTTTTAACGATTCAAGAATCGATCAAGAATTGGCGGGAAACCGAAGAAGACCCCGAATATCTAACATTGGAGTACAAAGTGAGTTTGCCCGGACTTAGCAACATAGATCAGCTGTTTACTACTGATAAGGACAGAATAGCGACTGTTACGGATTACGCCGAAGCGTTGGCCGATAAAAGCTATGAAAACATAGCGTTAAAAAATCAGATTGCCAAATGGTGGATCGCCAATAACGGCAACATCGAAGACAGTGCATACGTTGTATCTTTTAACGGTGAAATAGAAGAGTTTCTATGGGGAAATGAATATAGATTTGTACGTCCTTTGGTTTTGGTGGCCCTTGACAACGATGAGATAGAGGAACTGGATAAAAAAACGCAGAAAGCAGAGCAAATGCGTAAGGAAGCTGAGCGACTGCGTAAAGAGGCAGCGTTATTGCGTGAACAAAGGGAAGCCGAAGCGAGAAAAGTATTTATTACAGTAGCCGGAAGAACCGTCACTTTCGGAATATGGAAGTATAAGGCGAATGGCGAAAAAGCAAACATTGAATGGCAGGTATTAAAAACAGACGGCAATAAAGCGCTGATCGTAAGCAAACAGGGCCTTGACTGCATCAGGTTCAACCTCAAGAGAAATAAAAAAGTCGCATGGGAAGACAGTTCTTTGCGGGAATGGCTCAACGACACGTTCTACAACGAAGCGTTTACAGACGAGCAAAAGAAAAGGATCAAGAGTTCAACCGTCCGGTCAGACGGCAACGGGTCGAAGAAAGTGCCTGAAACAGAGACGACAGACAACGTGTTTGTTTTAAGCGTTTCCGAGGTGAAGGAGTTCTTTAATAAGCAGGAAGAACGGACGTATACTATGACAGAATACGTTGAATCAATATTCGCTAAAACAAATAGCACAGAATTCAGATGCTGGCTGCGAACTCCCGGTAAAACCTCTTATTTTGTAGAGACCCTTTATGTTGACGGACATATATTCGAAGCATATCAAACCGCTGAAGGAAGTGGTTGTGTAGCAGTGCGTCCGGCGATGTGGATCGAGCTCGACGCGGAAGAAATAGATAATATAAACCGCTCGATTCGGGAAAATGAAGAAAAAGAAGCAAGAGAAAAGGAAGAGCATGACCGTATGATAGCGGAAGCTAAATCGACCGTAAAATTAACGGGCGACACTGTTATATTCGGTGCGTATCCCAAAGGACCGGATAACGTTGAAGCGCCGGTAGAATGGCAGATCCTGAAGCGGGACGGCAACAAAGCTCTGCTTCTGAGTAAGTTTGCTTTGTTTAAGAAAAAATATCAAAGTAAGGCCGGCGGCGTCACCTGGGATTGCTGCTCGTTGAGAACGTGGCTTAACGGTTCGTTCATTAAAAATTCGTTCAGCAAAGACGGACGAGCCCGGATCCTGGAAACAGAGGTCTTGCCGGATACTGACAGCAATCCGACAGTGGATGAGAGAATAAATGCCGGAGAAAAAACAGTAGACAAGATTTTCCTGTTAAGCTTTTCGGAAGTATGCGAGTTTTTCCCTGAAATAGAAGCTCGCGGATGTTTAAATTTTAAAGGTAGAGATGTGGGTTGGCTGACAAGGACGCCGGGAGTTCGTCGCTATATTCAATTTGGCAAATTAGTAGAGTTAAAAGAATGCGTTCTGTATTCAAATGGGGTTGCCGTAGAAGCAAAAGATGAACATGAGATCCGTCCGGCAATGTGGATAACACTTGACGGGAACTGACGCGAGGTAAACGCACAATGTCCGAAGAATTGTTGAATTTGATCGATGAGCGCTTTGAGATAAGCGACGGCTGGCTTATGGAGTACAGGGGAAACGACAGAGTCTTAGTTGTACCCGAAGGTGTGACAGCTATTTCCCGCAATGTCTTCGAATACGCATTTGAAATGGAAGCGATCTATCTCCCGCGCAGTATCCGCAGTATCAGCTGCCCGTTCGATCAGTACAACATCAACTTCAAATACAGGCTCAGGGAAGTGCACGTTCCGGATATTGAGACCTGGCTGCGCATCGACTTTGACGATGCTTATTCAAACTTTCTCTCGTTACGTCATGAGTGTGATTCCGAAAGCGAGTACATACAGCCGGAACTGTTCATCGGAGAGGCCCCGCTGGTCGACCTTGTCGTTCCCGAAAGCGTCAAAAGCGTAAAAAAATACTCGTTTTCGAATTGCGGGACGCTCCGTTCGCTGGTGATCGGGAACGGCGTTGAAGAGATCGGCAAAGGCGCGTTCTGCAATTGCGATAATCTGGAGACCGTGATCCTGCCGGAAAAGAATTGCCGTCTGGCTCCGTATTTGTCCCTTTTTGACGGCATTTTTTGGGGCTGCGGGAAATTGACCACGGTGGAACTGCCGGAAGACTTAACCGAAATACCGGAAGACGCGTTCGCGGGATGCAGATCGCTGAGATCAATCAAACTGCCGGAAACGCTCAGATCTATCGGGCGCAGCGCGCTCCAGTGCGACGCGCTGGAGCGGCTGGAACTTCCCGACAGCCTGGAAAAGATCGGAACGGACGCGTTTGTTTTTGCCACCTGGGGGGTATCGGCTGCTGATTACGAAAAATTGTTCAACGTGTACGACAACGCCCACTATCTGGGAAGTGCCCGCGATCCGTATATGGTGCTCGTGAAGGCCAAAAACAAGGAAATAACCGCATGCACCGTCGCGGCGGGGACAAAATTTATTATGTCGAATGCCTTTAGAGACTGTACTAAGTTGTGCGAGGTATCGATTCCGGATTCGGTGGCGTCCATTGGCGAGGATGCGTTTTGGGGCTGCAGCAGTTTTGACCAGCCCGTGCTGGACAACATCGGGATCGCCGTGAAGACCGCCGACAATACCGCGGGGGAAAAAGTATTTGTACTGACCGCGGAAAAGCAGTGGTGCTACCGGACATATGCCGATGCAGACGGCAATATCCGGGAAACGCTGGTGAGCAGTTTTGACCCCATGTCTGCCGCTAATAATGAATTGATCTGGGGCTTGGTGGCGCGCCTGCAGTCGAGTAATTGTGAAAACGGAACGCACGGGTACGTTCAGTTCGATCTGCGCGACTATGGCGGCCCGGATAAGTTCGGCCGGAAAAGCATTATCGAACTGTCGGCAATGCTGGAACCGCTGCCGGCGGGCGATGAGCTCCGGCGTTTCGTTAATGCGTTTTTCCCAAAAGAAGGCGAACTCGCAGCTGACAACGCTTCGGAGCTGGACAGAACTGTCTGCACGGAGATCATGGCGCGTTTTGACGGTTATTCGGAGCCGGAACTGGATAAAGCGTCCATTCGCGCGCTGTTAGATAAGGACGTGCTTACGTACGAAGGAATACGGCTGTACAGAGAATTGCTGAAAAACAGCTGGCGCTGGCGGAAAGCCTCCGATGAAAAGGGAGGAGGGGCTGAAAGTGGACAAGAATTCTTTCCTTTTTGAGATCGTTGACGGCGGGGATTTCGGCAGCCTCGTTACTTACTTTTACATTTCAGAAGAAAAAGTGATCAGCTGCTTTCAACGGGACGCTTTTCAGTTCGGCGAATGTAGCGAGGAACTTCAGATCTGCCGGATTGGCCGAAAACCGGCGCTGTTTGACCGCTGCATCGAATGGCTGCGGAATTATTTGTCCGACGAGGCCCATCTGGTCGAACTCGCGGAGGGCGAACCATATTCCGCAGCGGTCATTTACTCGTTCTGCGTTGACGATGAAGATATTGAAAACACCATAACGGACAGAGCGGCCATGCGCCTGCCTTTTCCGCGGCCCAAGCAAAACACGTTTGCGGCCGGCGATATTCCGCTGATCCTGGCATACTTATTGCCCGAAGAACAGCGGCCGTGGCCATTGTCCGACTATTTGAGCGAACAGGGTATTGCCCCCGTCGAAGTTCCGGAGCGGACGAAGGCGCTGCTGGACCGCGCGTAAACTGTGCCAGGCACGGTGTCAATCTTCTTCGAAATATGACGCGATCAGGAATCCGCGCGCTTTGCTGTCAATATTGGTTCCGTCGGCGAAATTGACGGTGCCGGCCAATTTTGCTTTCTTGATCAGTTTGAAAGTGATCTCGGCGCTGTCTCCGGTTTTCTTAAAACCGTCTATCGTGCAAAGCATACATTCCAAGTACGGATCTTCTTCTTCTTCGTCCGGGTCCGCGTCAAAGTTGTAGATCAGAAGTTCGATTCCGGTATTCAGCAGCTGTTCAGTCGTTCTCATCCAGAAAATGTTGCTGAATTTGCGGGGATAGATCCCGTGCTCGGACAGGTTATCGTACAACTCTCTCCAGGTTGCGGTGATAGCGGGCAGCGCCGGGCAAAAATCTATGCGGCCCATTTCTTTCCAGTTGCTTATCTTTGTACTGTTTTTGCTGAAGTCCCAGAAGAGGATCTTTGACAGACAGGTCTTTGTATCCGGCACGTCATAGTTATAAACTATGAAAGTTGCTATGCTGCCCATCGAAATTGCGATCCGGTCACTGCACATCTTGAACATCATATTGTTATAAAGGATGTAATCATTGACGGCGGCGGCGCCGGGAGCAACGTACAGCGCGGCACGCAGAGCACACGGGAACGAATTTTCGCCGTCCTCATCCAACCATTTGTTTAGAGCGGCATCTTCAATGTCGCATCTTCCGTCTGAAGGATTGCGTTTGATCTCGAGTATGTCGCCGAATTCGTCAACATACTCGCTTGACATTTCTGCCGCGTCGGGGATCCCGAGGTGTATTACGTCAATTTCTTTGCCCGTTTTAACTACTGTTGCCTTTCTCATACCGTACCGACTCCTTATAAATGTGTTATAGGAACAGTCAAATTCCGTCTGTAATTATATGTTAAAAACCCGCGGTTTTTCAAGAAAATTTTGCAAATTTCGATTTGACTATTGACTGTATTGCTGTAATTATGGGATAATTTCAGCAAGAGGAGATACCACGGATGGATAAGAGAAATCTACTTTTTGAGATAGAAGACGAACAGAAATATTCGGGCAATCATACGTATTTCTACATTTCCGGCGAAAAGGCGATCAGCTATTCCACGGACTGGGATCTGTGCGGGCAATGGGAAGCGCTCGAGATCTGCCGGTACGATGAAAAACCGCCGCTGTTTGACCGCTGCGAGGAATGGCTGCTGAATTATTTGTCCGACGACGCGAACCTGATCGAACGCGACGACAGCGAACGGATCTCCGCCGGGATCCTTATGGCGATATGCGTTGACGATGACGACCTCGAAGATGTCATTATGGACAGCGAGGTCATGCACCGGCGATATTTATCGCTGTTTGACGACTGCCAAAACACTTTCGCGACCGGCGATGTCCCGCTGGTCCTGGCGTATTTATTGCCCGGGAAACAGTGGCCCGAACCGGTGCGCCAGTATCTGCGCGCGCAGGGTATTGACGCCGGCGAAGTTCCGGAGCGTACGCGGGCCCTGCTGGATCGCGCGCAACCCAACCCCTCCGTTACGCCGTGCGGGAAGCTGTGCTTCGGTGCGTATCCGGCGGCGCGGGCGGAGGACAATGCACTTTCGCGCAACCCCGATGATTCCGACAGCATCGTCAACGGGTTTAAGTCCGCACCGGTGTCGTGGACGGCATTCCCGAACGGGGACGAAGTGGATCTGATCTCCGACTGCATCATCGATATGATGCCGTTTCCGGACGGACAAGAGCCCGACAGTTATATTAGTGACGTTTACCTGAACCGGAGCGTGCAGAGCCGGCTCTTCAGCGAAGCCGAGAAACAGCTGCTGATCTCCGCTTCCGACATCGTGCTCGAGCAGCCGCCGAACTATTTCGACAGCGAAGGCAACGTTATCGAGGAACTGTTTTCGCCGGAAGTCTTAAAGGGGTATCTGACGCAGCCGTCCCGGTCGAATGTTAAGTATTATTTGCGGCAACGATCCATGGTGCCCCCCGTTGCCACCGATTTCGCCGTCGCGGCGGGCACAACGCTGAAAAACGATCGAATCGCGACAATTTCCGATGCTTTTGTTCTGCCTGCCGATGTGCCGATGTGCGGCATCCGCCCTATGATCCGCATGTCTTCGTCAACATTTGCTGAGCTTTCCCGCGCCGGCCATCATCGTTAATAGGGAGAATCAATATAAAATGGAACAATTAAAATACGAAATTCTAGATAATCTGAATGATTACACGGGTAAAAAAACTACGTATGATTCAATTTTGTGTGATCATCCGTTATTTCACGGAACGACTCTATTTGCGATTGAAGCAAGTGCGGAAGTGGTTTCTGCTTTCTGCAATCACTGTAAAATCGTTCTTAGGAAAGCAAAGAAATACACCCTTTCTTTAAACAATAGAGAAGCATTTTATGAATCAGCTGAACACTACTGTCAGAAAAGCAAAATTGCTCCATTCTGGCATTTTATCGAACGTTTTGAAGAGTTGGAAGATTATGGATATCAATACGGTGATTTCTATGTCACAACAAACTATCTGCTCGCTCTTGAATACAGTAAGAATGCAGGTGGCGAATTGGGTAACCTTGCTCATAATGCTGAGCTCTTGCTAGAAGACCTTGGGATTGATTTAGACCTGCAGGAATCAATATCAGTTTTGAAAAAAAACTACCCTCTTTTTTCAGAAAGCGAGCGGGTCATTCTTATTGCAGACAAGATTCCCTTCGACGATCTCAAATACGAAAGGGGCTACACTCTCAACAAAGATTATATTGATTATTTATATGAGACGGATTTTAACACGAATCTTTCTTTCCGGTTGTTACATCCGGAAAAATATCAGCTTAAACTGATACGCAAGCCTCTGTTCAAGGAGGGGATCAGTTGTTTTACAGATATAAAAGATGTGGATAGTTTCTTGAGGACAAGTACATAATACATGGTCGATTAAAGAATAAACATATAAAGAATGTTATTAGAAGGGAAAAGAGTATATGAGTTTGATTAATAAAATAAAGAATATAGAAAATCCTCCGCTAAGCAATACTTTGGGTAACTATGGTTCGGGCTCACACAATACGATAGACGAGTTTTTCGATTATTATATAAAACCCAAATTACCCCAGCCTTGTGTTGTTAGAAAGTGGCATACGCTTTTAATGGACTACACCGATGAAGCCAATTTTAACACATTGAGTTGCTGTTTAAGATATGGTAATAATGGTAGTGCCAAACCATCCGTGCACGGGGAAAGTGGTTATTACAAATTAAGACGCGGGTGGTTAACTAAAAATGTAGAGGATGAATTTGAATTTTTTTATGCTGATAACTTTTTCTCGAGCTTTATTTATAAAATGGCGTTAGATGGTTATTGTCCAAGCATCAAAGAATTCAGAGACGCTTTTTTAACACATTCATTCCCATATGGCTTTGGTTTCATGGTTGACAAAAAAGTAAATGAATTCAAGGGCGTTGTCGTTGCGACTGCTTCTGAACCCGGGTTTTTAGGGGAATATAAACTATCTCATATTTTTGATGCCGGAAACAATTTTGAAGTAAACGGAGATGTTTATAGTGGTAAATACGCAGATCAACAATTATCTTTGAAGTATTATGATATTGGCCATTCTAATGATTTTTTAAGTAATCCGAACAAAGTTAGAAAAATGACAATATCAAATGATGCAAAAAAAGTAATTGTTGCAAAGTTTTTGAGATTCGCGCATCCGTTTAATTATTTTTTGACGCCTTCAAAGAAAAAACACAGTTGTGCTGTTAAGGTTTATAAGAATGATATTGGCGAAGATCCGAGAATGATTAGTTATGTTAAAGCATATCTTAAAAAAACTTACCCGACGGAGTACCGTGAGTTTTTAGACAGAATAATGTGGTATCAAGATCCAAACGAACCAAAACCAAATGGATCAGTTTATATTGGTATTCATTATGACATCAATAATGTGAACAGAACAGTCACAACTATAAAGAATAAATCGACTGGCAAAAAAGGAAAAGGTCATTCAAACTCGAACAATCCAGTCAATTCAAAATCATCAGCGGCAGTTCAAACAAACGGCACATGCAAAATCGGCGAACTGGCCAGGACGGTTTTAAGAGCGATTCTTGAATCCGGAAAAGCATCAAAAGCAGAAATTAAAGATATGTTGACATTTAATTACAGCAAGGTTACATTTGGTCTGCAGTATCCGCTATTAGTGAAAAGCGGAAGTACATTTGATGCCAAACGGTATTATGTAAAGCCTCTTACTATTTACAACAAGGACTATTATCTCTGCTCGCAATGGTTTGAAACCAAGGCAAATAATGACCGGCCTTTATTGGAGAAATGGATAAAAAATCACCCATAAGGCTGATTTAATAAGACAATGAATTGATACAAGAGCGAGAGTGTTGTGGCTCTCGCTCTTGCGTATTTATATGATTATACAGATAATAACAAATGGATGAATCAATTAGTTGGTCAGATGATTATACGCTTCATTCATACCTTTTTTACTTAATATAACTACTTTACTCAACTTTTCAAGGCAGCCGTTTGAATCATAGTAGTCAGTATTCGTAGAAAACGGCAGCTCGGATCCTTTAATAATAAGGAAATAAAGCGCATATGCATACGGCCAGACAGAACCAAAACGATCTTTCCATGCGGAATATCTTTTTTCTGCACGATTAATACGAGCACTATTATGAGATTTTTTGTCGGTTTTTATCAGATGGAAAAACGAAAAGAAATCGGCCGATGCTTCGATAACGGGCTTTCTGTATTTTGACGCCTTATTGAATTGAAGTGGGGCATGCTGATCATGGAAGAAGTGAAACATTTCGTGCGCAAGAGTCATTGCAAGAGAAGCAATATAATCATCCATGTCTTCACTATCAATATTACGATAGAAAATTTCTATATATGGGAATCGGTCACAATTAGTAAATGGTTTAAACTCTTTATTATTACGGATTTCCGGCAAATCACGTCCGCCGTCAGAATGATATAAGCCCATAATCGGCATTTCGAAATAATTGCGGTCAATTAAATCAAGCAGCTCCTTTTTAAAGATGTCCGAAGGCTTATCCCTTCTTTTTATTGCCTCATTAACAAGGTCAAAATCAGGATAATAATGTTCTACCGGTGTTTCTCTGCGAATAATAATTGGAATACGATATAGAGTGCCTAAAGGTTTATCTATCAAAGGCAAAGCACAAAAAGTTTGAATCATACCTTCAATTTCATTGTATAAAAAAACTAAAAGGCCGCGAACAACCAAGTTCGGATCATTGTATACTTCTTCTTCATAAAAAATATTTTCAAAATACGGAGGCTCAACATAGTCGGCAGGAATATCTCCTATTACTTTTGGAAAAGGGAACGGAGGATTTCCATAGCTGATTATTGAATTGGTTTTTACTGGCTTTTGAATAATAGATTTTTGTGCAACCGGTTTTTGATCGTCTAAATACTCAACGTATTTTCTTAACGCGGAGATCATATCGTATAGTCTATGAACCGGATCCTTAAGATGGGAAATTTTAAATAAATCCTTCGCTGCCAAGCCTTTCTCAAACTGGGCTTTGTCCTGTTCCATCTCAGTAATTATACCCGCGCAGCGATCCTTCTTATATGCAATGTCTAAACTGCCAAAAACACTTTCGATGATATCAACGTGCTTTTCATATTGAGCGGTAGTGCTGACGCGTAATTTGGCATGGTTTATACACCAATCGTAAAATGCTTTTTTGCTCATTTTGAGTCCTCCTTTGTTTAGCTGTATGGTCCGAAATAACAAGTCAGTGGCATGGCGTTTTCGAAGTAATTATGTATTATTGAGTTTAAAAAGTCAATGCTTTGCTTGGATGATATGACATTTTTGTATTTGCCGGCTATCAAGCCGATCTTTTACATACCGGCTCAATCCTCCAGCACGATGCAGTTGATGAAACCGGTCTTCGGGACGCTCTGGTCCAGGGCGATGAACGTTGACCCGTAAAACGGACGGAAACCCTCCGGCGGAACGGCGGAAACGTCCTTGTATAGTTTGTTGTCCCAGTCGGCCTCGGTGGCGTTCCGCATCAGATAGCAGCGCGCCGCGCTGTAGTGGCCGAATACGATGAGTTTGCCCGGTTCGTTGACCCCGTAACGCATGGAAAGCAGCATGCCGTCGCCGCGCGAAGCGGCGGAGCGCCATTCTTTTTCGGTCGCGTCGCGCCAGTCGGGGCGGTACCGGTTCTTTGACGTGGGTATGAAGCCGTGGGTGAAGACGTAATGATCGGTCTCGAAATAGGGCACGGGGACGCGCGCCAGGAAGGCGGTAAACCCGAGCTGTTCACACGCGGAAGCGAGTTCGGCGTCGGTCGTAAACTCGCGCTGCCCGGTGATATAGGCCACAATAGCCGCCGCACAGGTGCGGTTGCCCGCGCGGCCGAAACGGCCGGCGCGCAGATTGTCCAGCAACTCATAGTCGTGGTTCCCGTAGATCAGCACCAGTTTGCCGGCGGCATGCAGCTCGCGCAGATAAACGAACAGTTCGCCGGGCTGCGGCCCCGAATAAAACGCGTCTCCGCACAGGATGAGTTTGTGATCTTCACGCACGGGGTCAAACCCGGCACGGGTCAACGCGTCGCGCATCAACCCGTACCGGTCGTGTACATCAGTTACAACGAAATATTTCATGATTCACTCCAGGATCCCGGCGCGGTCAATTACCCTGCCGTCCACCACTTCAATATCCCCCTGCAGCAGCGCCTTGATGACGAATCCGTGACCGGCCTGCATGAACGGACAGTTCACCACGTCCTTCATGGAACGCACGGCCCGGAAGTCACGCTCGGTGAGCACCGGGACACGTTTTTCTTTTTTACACTTGTTGACGTACTGATCATACTTCTGTTTCAGTCCGCACGCTTCGTTGTAGTTGTAGCCGTCGAAGTCGACCAGCGCGAGCTTCCGGCCGTCCTCGACCAGCGACTTCAGCCAGCGGAACGAGCCGGTGTTTTGAATCAGCTTGGCGTACTCCGGAAAGTATACCTTCTTCCGTGCCTCAACGTATGAGAGCGGGACGTAATCGCCCTTTTCCTTGTCGTACCAGGCGAAGTAGCGGCAGTCCTTGTGCTCATAGCCCAGGTCCTTGCAGGCGTGGCGCATCAGGTCTTTCGTGCACTTGACTTCGCCGTAGAACTTGTTCCGCCATTCGAAGTAGGCGGCGTTGGGCCGGCCTCCGTCGTCGTGGCAGGGGTAGACCTTGCCGCATTGCCAGAAGATCTCAAAAACGTTCGCCTTGACGCCGTCGGGAGCGACAACGGGGCCGATGTAGAACGGGGACAATTCCCGCGCGAAGACCGGATGCGCGGCCATAAAGGCCTTGTTCCGCTCCGCGCGGGAGGTGACGTCAATAACGACGTAATCGGAAAGCGCCGTGCCCGTCTGCGCGGTATAGAACGGGTTGGTGAAAAAGACGTTCATCGGGTGATGCCGGAGCATGAGTATATCCCGGTTTTCCATACTGAACTCCTTTCTATTCTTGTATCTGATCAGTGCTGGCGTGTTGACGGCCCGCGTCAGCCGAACAGCTCGTAGAACGGCGCGAACTTGCCGCCCCGGCCCATCGGCGCTTTGCGGGGAGAGGGTTTACCTTCGTAGATCGCGAAGACCAGTTTACGGAAACGGTTATGGAACTCCGGCTCGTCGAGGACGTCGCGGAACAGCCCCGCCACCTCATCGGAGCGCAGCCGGTACGCGCCGCAGCCGAATGCGCCGAGCACGAGGCTGTCGTGTCCGTTGTCCAGGGCGATCCGGAATATGGTCCGGATCTTGTTCCGCTCGATCACTCTACCAGCGGCGGTCAGGCAGCCGTCGGCCTCGAAGTAGCGCCGCTCGTCGTTGGTATAATCGTTCGCTTCGCGGTTGGAGAGCGATGCGACGCTGATGACGGGACAATCAAACTTCTCCTCCCGGAAGGAGTAGTACTTGTCTTCGCCGTGACGGAAGAAGGTGACGCAGGGGGAGTAGATGCCGCCGAAGTTGACGTCCATCGGGTACACGCCGGGGGTGTTGGGGACCCCGGATTCGCGGATGTGTTTGAATTTGATGTTTCCGAAACGGTACAGGGAGCGGGACAACGTCGACATCCGACAGATACATTCCTCCTGCGCGGAGGCACCTTTCTGGTAACCGCCGCCGGGGGAAACGCGGGAAGCGAGGTTCAGCAGGGCTGGGTGATATCCTTCACGGATAAGGGCCTGGGCCACGTCGGCGCAGTCGGCGTTGACGCACGCGGTTTCGGGCGGCGCGGACAATTCGGGAACGTTGACGGTGAACTCGCGGCTGTACACCTTGGCGGCGCGGTGGGCAGCGTTGTCCCCGAGCCAGGGCTCCGACCACGCCCGGAAGAGCGCGGTGTTGTTTTTGTAGACCTGAATGCGCGCGGCGTTGCCGCCGAACCGGCCGCCGTACAGGAGCTGTGCACGAATGGTATCTTCCGGTGTGACCTTGGAAAAGTCCGCGGGGGAGAACCGCTGCAGTATCCGGTACGGTCCATCGTTCATCATATCCCGGTAATCCTCGCCGGCGAAGAAGCGGCGGCGGACTTCGGTCGAACTGACGTCTTCGAGATCTTCATTCTCGACGTGTAACAGGTGGATCTGCGCGCGGCGGGCGGCCAGGAACGGGTCTTTCCCGAGCAGGGTCTCCACGTCGAACTGACGGGCGTAGACAAGGTACTCGCACAGCGCCGCCATCTCTTCCGCGTTCCTCCAGTGCGGCAGGCTCTTCAGTTTGTCGGCGCCGAAGAGGAAGTATAACTTGATCTCTTCTCCGGGATATTGTTTTTGTTTTGACTTTACGAGTCTGGTCAATGTTTTGTACGTGTCGGGTGACTCTCCGCCGACTTCGGTACCCCAGAAACTGAGCTTCGGGTTCTCGGCGCGGAGGGACTGCAGCATCTCGCCGCGCGTCTCCTCGGAAAGGATGAAGTTGGAGGGGACTTTGGTTTTTAAAAGGGATTTAGCGGTCAGGTACTTGTTGTTGGTGGCGATGAACAACCCTTCGTCCGCACCGAATTTGGCTACGGCATCGGACATGATCTCATAATGAGCCCGGGTCACCGGGTTAAAGGAGCCGGTGAGTGCGACTAATTTAATCATTATTACCCCCTGGATCTGGTTAAAATGTGGATGGTGGAATTGAAAAATGATCATTTTCGGCGGAAATTTTATAATACTGCCGCCGGTAAAGTCAATAGTCTTTTGGAAATTTTGAAAATTTTTTTGCTGTTATAAATGCAAAGCGATTGAGGGAGAAAACGGTCATATTGCCGCCCGCAGCACCTTCAGGATCTCCACCATCGAGCGCGTATCCAGTTCACAATACGCGAGCATTCCCTTCCTGACGGCAGCGTACTCCGGCATGCCCTTTAACGCGATCAGGCGGGGGAACATTGACAGCGCCTCGTAGCCGTTGTGCACGACCGGCAGCCGGTGGTACGCCTCTGCCATGGCGGGGCAGAGCGCGGGCATCACTTCTTTGATGGAATTGCTTCCTTTCTGCTTCGGGTCATAGTAATAACCTTTTTTGAACGGCTCCAGCAGATCGATAAAACCGCTGCTCAGCTCCAGCAGCTGCGGCGCCAGATCCGGAAACCGCCGCGCGAGATCTTTGATGATATTTTTCTCCGTGCTCGCGTTGTACGCCAGGAGCCGGGAACCGGCCGGGATATCCCGCACCAGCTGTTCGGCGAGGGCGCGGACGCAGTTCTCTTCGTCTCCTAGGAACTCCCGGTGATCAAGCGTTCCGTCCGCCGCTTCGATATGCAGCGAATACTGGAACGGATAGCTCTCATCGGGATGGAAGCCTTCGAACTCCGGTATCGGTTTCTGCGTGGTCTCAAAATCCAGATGATAGACCGGATATTCGATCCGGTCGAGAAACTCCTTCAGCGCCGGTTTGTCCACATACACCGTATCGTCCTGTGCCAGCACTTTTTCGGCCTGGATCCGGGCGCGGCGGGTGCTTTTTGCGTACTCTTTGGTCTTTGCGTAGTCGGCAATAGTTATGATCCCTTTATTATAGTAATCGTACGCTTTCTCTCCGATGCCGGACAATGAACCGACACAGTCCTCCGGAATATCGCGCGTGCAATAGCGGTTAAACGGACAATCTTTGCATGCCCGGCAAAAGTCCGTTGCCGGTTCGGTGCCCGCGGCGATCGTCTTTTCGATCTCCGGAAGGAGCGCCGGCAACTCGTCGAGGCAGCGCGTTACGGTCTTATTGACGTCAACACACTCGGCGGCGAAGTATTGACGCACGTCAAGCGCGCCGTGCAGCGCGTACTGCTTGTCCGGGTGCATGATATAAATGTGTTCAACAGTTGCCCCCGCCTGTTCGAGCACGTATTTCTGGAACGCGACGTCGGTCAAGTATTTTTCTTTGACGGTAAGCGCGCTTTTGACTTCGTAGATGGAGAAGGCGTTGCCGTCGCGTTTGAGAATATCCACCGCACAATACAGCCCGCCGACCGAAAACGCCGCTTCCGCGATCGCCTCCGCGCCTCCCAAAAGCGCCGCTTTCGTCGCAGCAATCTGCTCGGCGTAAAGCGGTTTTCCCGCGGCATCCAGCCGGGTGCAATCCGCGGTGCCCGGAAAATACGTCTTGGCAAGTTCTCCGACAAGAATACCGTTAGCCCGGTTATCGCGCGCAGGCGGTTCAGCTTCTCCGGGCTTGTGGATACTCAGCCAGCAAAGTTTCGGGCATTGCATGTAATTCTGAAAAGTGCTTTTGGATATCATATCTGTTTAGTCCGGTCAGCCGCGGATGAGCTGCAGCGAAATTTGTTCGGCGTCAACGTCCAGATAGACCTCGGACCATTGGAGTGAGAAGGAATTGACGTCGCGGCCGTCGAAGGCGGCAATGAAATCCTCCGCGGTCCGGATATTATCGTCGAGGCTGTTGACCGAACCGTACCGGCAATTGTCCAGCTGCGAGAACAGCTCCATCGCCAGCGCGCGGCCGATCTCAAAATTCTGCGCGCCGTATACTTCGAACCGGATGAAGAGCATGAACGAGTAGCCGTTGCAGTCGGCGAGCATGGTGACCGGGCGGCTGAACAGCACTTTTTCCCGCAGGGCGCGATTGTTCAGGTTCAGATCGTCAAAGTCTTTCTTTTTGGCAGTTTCGCGCACGGACAACATGTCGGCGATAAAATCGGGCGCCGCGTCGATCATTGTCTCGAAGCCCCGGGCACGGTATTTCTCAAGGAAAGAGGCCAGTGTCACGGGTGCATGCGTCGAGGTTTCGGTGCCGGAGGGGTCGCCGCTCGATCTGCCGCAGCCCGCCATGACGGTCAATACAACGACCGTCAGCGCTATTGCCAGCACTTTCAAGATCGTCAACGACATCGATCTGCGTAGTCTGATAAAATGCGTCATAAATTGCCACCTCCTGCGCGGCGTTTAAAATATTATATCGATTTGCGGCGCGGAGCGCAAGGTGCAACCAATGTTTACTTTTTCATGTCATTATATGATTGTGCGGGGCTTGTCGGCTTTCGGCATGCCTGCAAACAGTTTAAACACACATCAGTAGACGCGTTAAATGGGAGGGCAATATGTATTGTAGATTCTGTGGCACTGAATATAACGGAAATTTCTGTCCCGCGTGCGGGGCGCAGGCAACACCTTCTGCGGGACCGGCACAACAAAACCAGATACCGGTTCAGCAAATGGGCGGCGCACTGGTTGCGACTGCACCGAAAGTGAATAAAAAGCGGATAACCATCATAAGCATCGTGTGTATTGTTTGCGCGGCGCTGCTGCTGGTCTCTCTGTTTTTGCCGTATGCCAGCATGAAACGGGATCTGGCCAAGGAGACTCTGGCCGAACCGAAAGTCAAGCTCGAGAAAAACATAACAAACCACGATCTGGTTAGATTGTCGATATTCGAATTTACCAGAATTAATCAACTTGTTCTTGGTTCAAAAAACGATAATTCCTATATTGTACTGTTTTCGCTTCTCGCTGTTTTTTCGGGATTAGCATTGTTGTTTTCGGCACTGAAAAAGCCCGCGGGTATTATTGTCTTCGATATTCTTTTTACAATTGTTGCTTTACTCTACAATTGGGATTTTGCGCAGCGCAATATGATGACGAGCGGCGCATACAGATGGGGCATTGCGCATGTGTTTGTATATCTCTTCGCCGCGATGCTCTTTGTCGGCGCGATCGTAATGATCGTGTTTAAGCAAAAGGCAAAAAAACAAGAGACAAAACAAATAAGAGAGCTCAACGGCGGTTCAAATCCGTCGATGATTAGATGAAAAAACAGAAAAGGAAACAGAAATGAAAAAAATCGGATTATTATTACTTTGTGTTGTACTCTTTTTGACTTCGTCGTGTGGAACGGCGGGATCAAAAAAGAAAAACGATCTTTTGAACAAAACAAAATTAGGAAATACGATTCCGGTCCCTCCTGGCAATATTAATATCGAATGTGACTTAGACAACTATTTATCCGTATCCGCCAAAAACACGTCATTGGGAGATTACAACAATTATCTAAATGAATGTATTAAACGTGGATATACTGTTGAAGCTGACAATACATCGTCATATTATTCTGCATACAACAGCCAAGGTAATAAATTGCTTCTTTCGTTTTATGAATCCCTTGAAGAAATGGTTGTTGCAGTATATGCTCCGATGGAAATGGAAACGCTCAGATGGCCCAAAAGCAAAGTCGGCCAAATGGTTCCTAAACCGGATTCAGAGATTGGTAAAAATGTCAGAGATTCGTCAGATTCCTTCTATTTGTATGTAGGTGACACGGATATCGACGAATTAAATAATTACATTGACAAATGTATGGATGCCGGCTTTGTCATCGATTATAATAGAACAAAAGAAAGATTTGTTGGTAAAAACGAAGAAGGATATCAATTGACTCTTAGATATGAAGGGTTTGAGATCATTACAGTCAAATTGGATTCGCCCAATAAAAGTGTTCCCACTGATGCTCCGGTAACCGATGAGCCGTTGATCACAACTCCCGTTGAACAAGAGACGATCGTTCCGGTACCCACATTACAGCCAACGGAGACAAATACAGACCCCAATACAGTAACACCTACCAAAGAACCGTCAACGACTGTGACAAACCGCCCGACAGCAACTCCGACAAACCAGCCGACTGCAACTCCAACAAACCGCCCGACGGCAACGCCGACCAAACGTCCAACGGCTACCCCGACAAACCGGCCAACGCCAACGCCGACCAAGCGGCCAACGGCGACACCCACGAACCGGCCTACTGCAACACCTTCCAGTGGCGGGTTTAATACAAATAATACGATCACAAAAACGGTCAATTATGACGATAAGGGCGTCAAGATTACTTTCAACGAAATACAATACAGCAGCACATACTGTACGTTTTCGTTCACTATTGAAAACAACAGCGGTAAAGATTTGGAGTTTTACTCCAAGGATCTTAACTCAATCAACGGATATATGTTTAATATAGGCTGGTATTCTAAAACAGTTACAAATGGGAAAAAGGCTATAGAGAAGAGTACTATATATTACAAGGAACTGATGTCTTACGGGATAAATGAAATTGCGGATATGGCGTTTATTTTTAAGGTTACCGATGATGACGATTGGCAAAATTACTTTTATACCTCTCCGATAATCGTTGAAACATCCTCGAAGAAAACACATGATTATTCCGTCGATTATTATCAAAAAGCCATGAAAGACAAGACATATGAGAAATATTCCGGTAAAGATATAGGGTATTTCTCTAACAAGGCGGTGTTAGAACGAAATGGAATCAAACTTTCTTCATACAGTTTAATTAATAGCGGAACATACAAGTATTTATATTTGGAATTCACCAATAATTCCGATGTTCCGGTCACGATAGGCTATCGGGATATTGCCATTGATTCTTTGGTTGCAAGTAATGGACTATGGTCAACTGCGACAATTCTGCCGCATAAAACGATGGTTGATGTTATTACCGTTTCAAGTTTAATAGATGAGGGGTTAATTGATTTGTTGAAAATCAATGAAATATCAACTATAGGAATGTTGCTGGATGTAGATCACGAAGATGAATCGGATTTCTTTGAAGAAAGGATATCGATTCCGGTTTCAAACAACCCGTCTACGATTGATTTGTCCGGTAAAACAGTATATGACGATAACGGGGTAAAAGTAGTATTCAAAGGTATGGCGCTATCCGGTTATAGCAAGAAAGATCTTGATATCTACTTTTTAGTTACTAATAACAGCGGAAGAAAAATTAGAATCGATACAGGCTATAATGATTCCTCTATAAATGGTTATATGCAGTCGTTGGGATTATGGTCAACGTATGTTGATAACAATCAAACTGTTATTTGGGATGGAAGAGTCTATAGCAGTTCTCTCGAAGACCTCAATATCAGTAATCCTCTGGAGGAAATAACTGAAATAGAACTTGAAATAGAGTTGACAGATGAGCATTACCATGACATCGACAGCAGGATGGTAAAAATAAAACTACGTTAAATAATAATTATTACTGTCGATTGTTATAGTTGTTGTTTTTGGAGTTGACATTCCCGCTTAAGTGACTATAATACTCATTCGTGCCGGTTGCAAAAACTCCGGCACGAATTATTATTGACCGAAAGCTTGTGAATATATATGACAATGTTGCTTGCGTTGGCCGTCGCACTGCTGGCGGGGCTGATGATGTCGAGGTTGACGAAAATATGGAATCTGCCCGCGGTGACGGCGTATCTGGTGGCCGGCGTGCTGATCGGACCGTACGTGCTCGGCCGGCTGGGGATCCAGGGGCTCGGGTTCGTGGATGCCGCCGACGTGGGGAAATACAGCATCATTTCGGACGTGGCGCTGGGCTTTATCGCGCTGGCGATGGGCAACGAATTCCGTATTGCCGACATCAAAAAGCTGGGCAAACAGGCTGTCGTAGTGGCGGTGTTTCAGGCGCTCACCGCAACGGTGCTGGTTGACGCCGCGCTGATCGGGCTGCATTTCCTGATGCCGGAGGCGCTGCCGTTGTCCGTAGCCGTGACGCTGGGCGCTGTCGCAGCCGCAACGGCCCCCGCCGCCACCCTGATGATCGTCAAACAGTACAAATCCCAGGGCCCCGTGACCCGCATGCTGCTGCCGGTGGTGGCGCTGGATGACGTTGTCGGCCTCATCCTGTTCGCGGTGTCGTTCGGTATTGCCCGCGCGCTGGAGCACGGCACGGTGGACATGTTCTCCGTGATCGTTGACCCGCTGCTGGAAGTGGTGGCGTCGCTGGCCCTGGGCGCGCTGCTGGGGGCAATATTCGCCTTCACCGAACGCTTCTTCCACTCCCGCTCCAAGCGTCTGAGCATCTCGGTGTGCTACGTGTTCCTGGCGGTGGCAATGTCGCAGCTCTCCTTCCGCCTCGGCCCCGTGACGCTGGGTTTTTCGTCACTGCTGGTCTGCATGGCGCTGGGCACCGTGTTCTGCAATCTCTGCGAATGGTCGTCCGAACTGATGGACCGCCTGGATCGCTGGACGGGGCCGATAATGGTGCTGTTTTTCGTGTTGTCCGGCGCGGGCATGGAGCTGAACGTGTTTAAATCGTGGCAGGTGGTGCTGGCGGGTGTGGTGTTCATCCTGGTGCGTTCCGCGGGCAAGATCCTCGGCGCCAATTTCTCCTCCCGCATGATGAAGTGCGAACCCACGGTCCAGAAATATCTGGGCATCACGCTGCTGCCTCAGGCGGGCGTGGCGCTGGGTATGTCGATGACGGCAATGTCCCTCGGCGCCCCCGGCCTGATCATCCGCAACATTTCGCTTTTCGCGGTCCTGATCTACGAACTGGTGGGACCGCTACTCACCAAGATCGCCCTGGACAAAGCCGGCGAGATCACCGACAAGCCCGTGCCGCCGCGTAAGCAGGCAATGCTCAACAAGAAGGGCATGGCCGCGGGCAACGACGAGGTGGACGAGGCAAAATAATACGGCCGTTCGGGCGCGGCCATCCGATCAACTCCCCGGCGGACTGCTATTCATCCTGCGCTCTGCCGGGTTTTTGTTTGCGTTGAATCGTCTTGTTTTGTCACGTCAATATGCCTAAATCATACAAGATTTGTAAAATTTTCTTAATTTGACATTTCCCAGGAAATATGTTGACGTCATTGTGCTCTTCGGCGGATAATTGACCCGTTTCCGAAGGGAGGGCGAGATATGGAACTAGGCAAAACCGTAAATTCTAAATAATAAGACAATATGGCTTGTTTGGGCGATTTTGTCTTATACATGGCGCTGTCTTTCGGGCAATTCTCACCGGAAAAATAAGACATTTTTGCTCGTTTGCTTTTTATAGTCTTATTTTCGATGTGTTGTCATGCCAAAAAAGCAGACAATAACGCTCGTTTGAGAATGATTGTCTTATAAACGCCCGGATACGAGCTTTGAAATGAGCGCAAAGGGGAAGTCGTATGGAATATAGAACGTTATTTAATGAAAGAGAAAAAGAACTTAAGACGCTAAGAAAAAAGGTTCTTAATCGTCTTAAAAATGTGCCAAAAGGGTATGACGAGAGGGCACTGACAGCAATTGACGCAGAATTGAGAGTGATCGAAAGCTGCGGGAGGCATTGGAGCGAGTTGCCCGCGGTGGAAGTCGAAAAAGTGTATGAGAGTATTGCCGCCGAACTGCAGGAACTGGTAACACCGTTGACCGAAACTGATCAACACTTTGCGAAACGCTGGCAGGAGGCGGAGTTCGAGCCGCTGAAGTATAGAGAAGAGGATAAAATACACGCCACAGAACGAGGTGAACTGGTAAGGTCAAAGTCTGAAGAGATAATCGCAAATCTGCTCTTTCAGAAAGGGGTGCCGTATAAGTATGAATGCCCGTTGAAAGTGTGCGGGCGAACGGTTTATCCGGATTTTACAGTGCTGGATGTGAAAAAACGCCGGGAAGTGTACTGGGATCATTTAGGAGTTGCGGATGACCGCAATTATGCAATCAGAGCGATGTGGAAACTTCAGGCCTACAGTTTTGCCGGTCTGATCACGCAAAACCGAGTGATCATTACGGCAGAAACGCAGAGTGATCCGCTTGATTACATCGGGATCCGTCAAATCATCAATGAACTGGCGGCGTAAAGCGTCAAATAACTATAAAAACCGGCCGCGACATTGCTGCCACGGCCGTAAAACAGCGAATTGCTGAAAAGTAACGTTTATTCTTTTTCAAACTCGTCTTTGGAAAGGCCGCAAACGGGGCAGACCCAATCCTCGGGCAAGTCTTCAAAGCGGGTGCCGGGCTGGATGCCGTTGTCCGGATCGCCCAGTTCGGGATCGTATTCGTAACCGCAGGGGCAGACGTATTTATCCATGTTGATCTCCTTAAAAAAGCAGGTGCGCAGGCCGCTGGCCGTTGACTCCGGCGCTGCACACCGTTGATTCAATTGGCAGTATGAGTCGCTGTCAAAATCAGTTCGCGAAATGCGTGTGCTTGACCTGCCACTGCTTCAGCTTGATGGAGACCCACAAACTGTAGATGCCGCAGGTGATAAGAGAGAGCAGGGCCCATTTGATCCATTGACCGAAAAGGCTGCCGCCCGTGCCGTCGAATCTGAGCCGGCGGCCGTTGATCACGGTGTGCTGGGTCTCCCAGCGGTAGATACGGCAGAATGCCCAGGGGGCGTAGATGCTGAGTAATAAGGCAGAGCAGGAAGTTCACGATCGAGATGCCGATCTGCTGGCCCAGCGTGCCGTCAAAGAAGGATTCGGTGGAATTAACATTGACCGTCGGCGGCGTATTGTACGTATTGTACGTGTTGTACGTAGGCTGCGGGTTGGGGTTGTACGCGGGCTGCGGATTGGGATTGTACGCAGGCTGCGGATTGGGGGCGGCTTCTCTGTTGACCGGAGCGGGTTCGGTGAGACGGGCGCCGCAGTTCATGCAGAATACCGAGTTGTCAGCACTGGAAGCGCCGCAGTTGGGACAAGTTTTCATATGTTTTCCTCCTTATTTTTTTTGGGATTATTCCCCGATCAGAGTTAATTAACCGAAATATCTCTTCAGCAGGCCTTCGAACGCTTTGCCGTGGCGCGCTTCGTCCTTGGCCATTTCGTGCACGGTGTCGTGGACGGCATCGTAGCCCAGCTGCTTTGCGAGTTTGGCCAGCGCGAGCTTGCCCTCGGTGGCGCCGCACTCGGCGTCAACGCGCATCTCCAGGTTCTTTTTGGTGCTGGGGGTGACAACTTCGCCCAACAGCTCGGCGAACTTCGCCGCATGCTCGGCTTCTTCGAATGCCGCCTTCTCCCAGTACAGCCCGATCTCGGGGTACCCTTCGCGGAAGGCAACGCGCGACATCGCCAGATACATGCCGACTTCGCTGCATTCGCCGTTGAAGTTGTTTCTCAGGTCGGCAACGACTCTCTCGTCGAGCCCCTTGGCAACGCCAACTTCATGTTCGCACGCCCACACGCGCTCGTCGCTGACGACCTCATTGAATTTCGACGCCGGGGCCTTGCACTGCGGGCAGCGCTCGGGCGCTTCGTCGCCCTCGTACACGTATCCGCAAACGGAACACACAAACTTTTTCATAACACTACCTCCGTATTCAGACATATCCTGCTGCCGCGGTCTGCCTAGACCTTCTGCCTGTTCGTTCCGGCGCGCGGCGCAACGATCGATCAGATGTTGCTATTATACATTTTTGCGGCTATAAATTGCAAATAAAATGTTTATCGAATATAATGCAGGCGGTCAACAGCTTCAGAGAAGAATTAAGGGGGCAACGAAGGTGAGAAAAGTGTTGTTAACGGCGCTGTGCGTCAGTATATTGTGCGCCTGCTTTGCGGGACTCGCCGGCTGCAGACGCGGGGGCGGGGATGACAGACCGATCGTGTTGACGGAGGATGGCAATATGAATACCAAAGACAATATCAGGACCCCGCTGCGCGCGCCCGGAGCCGAAATGGCCGTGCGGATATCGGAGGCGCCGGGAGAGGATCCGTTCGTTGTCACCGCGGGCGCCGCGCCGGACCCGTTCGTGTGCTATGATCCCGCGACGGACTATTATTACGGATTGTCCACGCAGAACAGCGCCATAGTGCTGCACCGGAGCAAACTGCTCGCCGAACTGTTCATCGGGCCTGAGGTGTGTGTGCCGTATTACGCGGGGACGGAGGTGGCCGGTTCGATCTGGGCGCCGGAGATGTATTTCCTGGACGGGCGCTGGTATATTTACACCAGCGGGCAGCTGACGGTGGAGGACGGCACGAAGCGGCTGTTCGTGCTGGAATCGGAGAGCGCGGATCCGTTCGAGGGCTTCCATTTCAAGGCATTCCTGGACAATACGGTGTTCGGGATCGACCCGACGGTGTTCGTTGACGACGCCGGCGCGATGTTTATATGTTTTTCGCAGGTGATGAACGGGGGACAATGGCTCAGTATTGCCCGCCTGACCTCGCCGTGGCAGATGTCAACGCCCGTACCGATCTCAGACCCCGGCGACTACATGTGGGAATCGTTGACCGACGGTCCGCTGAACGAAGGCCCGTTCTTCGTGCGCTGCGATAATCGGCTGTTCATAATTTATTCGGCCAACGGCTGCTACAGCGACACGTACCGCCTCGGTCTGCTGGAATACAAGGGCGGCGACCCGCTCGCAAAGGACAACTGGGAGAAATACCCGGAACCGATCTTCGTGCTGAACAAGGCGGACAACGTCTTCGCCCCCGGCCACGCGTCGTTCTTCTACTCGCCGGACCATACGGAGCTCTGGATCGCGTACCATTGTTATTACACGCGCAATTTCGGCGCGACCCGCCGCATGCGCGTCTGCCATGTGCAGAAAGTGGATTTTGACGAGAGCGGATTTCCGGTCTTAGGCGTGCCGCTGGGAGCGGACACGTTGATCCCGGTGCCGGCGGGGGAGTGATTTTTACCGAGGTTTGCGCACGCGGACAATTGTCCACGGCTCCACCGGGAACGGCACGCACATGAGCACGGTCATGCAGGCGTGGGGGGCGCGGTCAATTGACACACCCTCGCCGTCCGTCATTTCCGCGAGCGTATGGCACAATACCGGACCGGCGGGCTGCACGAATTCCAGCGTTTCGCCGATGCCGAAATTGCCCCTTTGCGAGATTGTCAATTTATAACTGCCGCGGCCGTCCGGTGCGCAGTTTTCCACGAGCCCCGCGTACACCGAATTCCGGATATACGACGATGTGCCGTAGACCTGCTCGCCGCGGCCGCCGTGCAGGAATCCGTCGGAGTAGTCGCGGTGGCTGACGCTGGAGACTTCGTCCAGCAGGCGTGCGAGGGTCTCAGGATCCAGTTCGCCGCTTTCGCCGGCGGAGAGGCTCTCCCAGACGCGATCGATTGCCTCCCGGTACGCCCGCACCGTCACGCCCACGTAATAGTCGCTCTTCATGCGGCCTTCGATCTTGAGGGCGGTCGCCCCCGCGCCGATCACTTCGTGCAGGTACGGCAGCAGACACAGATCTTTTGAGTTGAACAGGAACGTGCCCTCGCCGGTCTCCTCGATGCCGAAGAGCTGGCCGGGGCGTTTTTCTTCGGTCATCGACGCTGAGAGCGTGTATTGCCACCGGCAGGGCTGCGCGCATTCGCCCCGGTTGGAACTACGGCCCGTGAGGTAGTCGCTGAGCATGCAGCGGCCGGAGTACGCCATGCACATTGCCCCGTGAACGAACACTTCGAGGCCGGGGGCATTGTAGCCGTACGCGGCGGTCAGCGCATCGCCGATCTCGCGGATCTCGGAAAGCGTCAGTTCGCGCGCCAGGTTGATGCGCACGGCGCCCTGCGCGGCCCAGAAAAGGCAGGTGTCCGCGTTGAGGTTGTTGGCCTGGGTGCTCACGTGGAGGGGCAGGCCGGGGACTTCGCGGCGGAGCGCCAGAAACGCGCCGAGGTCGGCAACGATCGCCCCGTCGATGCCCATATCCCGCAGCGTTTCGGCGTACCGGCACAGCGGCGCGATCTCCCGCGAACGGGGCAATATATTCAGCGTAACGTACACTTTTTTGCCCTGAGCATGGGCGGAGGTCAATAACTCCCGCATCTCCGCGTCGGTGAAATTGCCCGCCGCCGCCCGCAGCCCGAAGGCCGTGCCGCCGACGTACACCGCGTCCGCGCCGAAGCGCAGCGCTGTGAGGGCTTTCTGGATATTGCCGCCGGGGGCGAGCAGTTCGGGTTTCTTAGCAGGCAGCATGAGAAGTATCCTTTCTGACCGCGGCCAGTACGCCGTCGCCGGCGGGCAGCAGCGCGGCATCAAAATCGCCGGACAAATTGACGCGGGAGAGGAAGGCGCGGAGGTTGGCCACGATCGTGCGGTGCTTGTGCGGAGCCTCGGCCGGTTCGTCAAAGACTTTGCCGTAGAAGAGGCAATTGTCCGCGGCAAGCAGACCGCCCGCGGGCAGCAGGCGCAGGACGTCGTCCAGCAGGCGTATGTATTGTCCTTTCGCGCTGTCCAGGAAGATCATGTCGTACGGGCCGCTCAGCGCCGCGAACACTTCCGTCACGTCGCCCAGGATCACACGGATCCGGTCTGACTTTCCGGCGCGGTCAATATTCCGCCTCGCCGCGGCCGCCATGTCCGCATCCAGCTCTACCGTCTCGATATACGCTTCCGGGGCCGCTTCGGACAACAGCAGCGCCGAATACCCGATCGCCGTTCCCGCCTCTAAAATGCGCGCGGGCCGCTTCAGCGCAGTGAGCGTGCGCAGCAGCGCGGCGGCGTCCGGGCGGAGGATCGGAACGTTATTGACCGCGGCGAAGTCCCGCAATTCGCGGAGCAGCGGTGATTCTTCGGGTATAAATTCACGGATAAACGCGTTTGATTCCGGGCCGCACATCAGTCTTCATCGCCCCAGGTCTCTTCCGGCGGAGTGTAGTTGTCCAGATCCTTGATCGCCTGCACATGCTCTTCGTACGTGCGGGAGTAGATATTGCCGCCGCTACCGTCGCGTTTGGCCACAAAGTAGAAATAATCGTGATTCGACGGGAATACCGCGCCGATCAGCGACATTTCGCCGGGCGAGCAGATCGGTCCGGGCGTGAAGCCGGGGTAAACGTACGTGTTGTACGGGTCGTCAATACCCAGTTCCTCACTCAGCGGATGGTCAAGTTCCTTGCCCGTCGTCCGTTTGTACGCGTATTTCACCGTGGCGTCTGACTGGAACAGCTGCAGATCTTCGGTGCCGCGGGTGTAGCGGTTGTAGAACACGCCCGCGATCGGCGCCCGGTCGGAATCCAGCCGCGCCTCTTTCTCCACGATGGAGGCCAGAATGACAACCTGATCCAGCGTCAGCCCGGTCTTCTCCAGCTGCTCGTAATACGCGGGTTTAAAGATCTCGTTGAACCGGTTGAGCATTTTGTATACGACATCCTCCGGCCGGGCCAGTACGTCAAATTCGTACGTATCCGGGAACAGATAGCCGTCGAGGCGGTGGTCGCGGCCCGTGGCGAGATCCGCGTTTTTCAAAAATTCGTACGAAGATACGTCTACGGTGTCAACGGCTTTCAGGAACTCCGAAGCGGTACACACGTTGTTGTTCTCCAGCCGCACGGCCATCTGCTCCGTGGTGAAGCCTTCGGGGAACGTGACGCGCACGGTCTCGGGGGTGCCGGACAATATGTACATTATCTCCTCGTACGCCATGCCCTTGGACAATGTGTATGTTCCGGCGTTGTACGTGCCGTCGTAGCCGTAGAATTTGGACAGGAACCGGTATATCCGCGTGTCTTCGATCAGCCCGGCGTCGTACAGGCGCTGGCTCAGCGACTTGGTGGATTCGCCTTTTTCCACGCGGAATTTCTGTTCGGTCTTGACGTCGATGATGATGGAATCTTCATCGACTTTGTTGTCGAAGTGGTCAACCACAAACGTATACGTAGCGTACCCCGCCGCGATGGTGATGCCGATCATCAGTACGATCAGCAATATGACCAGCGCCACTTTCCGGCGGCGCCGCTTCATTTTTTTGTGGAATTTGTACTCTTCCTGCGTGACTTTGCGCTGCTTGAGCGCGCTCTGCTTTTTGCGCGTGAACAGGCGCCGGCGTTCTTTTTTGACCGGCGTTTGAACGCGGCTGCGGTCCCGGGCGGCGGTATCGCCGGCATCGGTGTCAACGGCGGCATTGGCGGCAGTCTTGCGTACCGGACGTGCGGCGGCCGTGATGCGGCGGCCCGGATACGTCTCGCCGAACGCGTCGACGCGGTCAATCTCGGTATCGTCCTCGATCCGGCGCTTTGCTTCCTCTTCCGCACGCCGCTTTGCCTCTTCGGCACTGCGGTCAACGATCCTGGTCCGGTCCACGAACGGATTGCTCTGGCGGCCCATGCCCGGACGGCGTACCGCGCGGTGACGGTTGCTGTTTTTGTTATTCATATCGTCTGCCATGCGGTCTCACCACCTTAAGCCGGGGGACAGACCCCGCGTTCAAAAACAAATATCAGATGCTGTCGCGGCGCGCGCGGTCCTTGGCCCGCAGTTCGGTGTCCAGGATCTTCTTGCGCAGCCGGATGCTCTTGGGCGTTACTTCCACCAGCTCATCGTCGGAAATGAAATCCAGCGCCTGCTCGAGGCTCAGGATCACGGGCGGCGTAAGTTTGAGCGCCTCGTCGGAGCCGGAGGCGCGGATGTTGGTCAGGTGCTTTTTCTTGCAGACGTTGATCACCAGGTCATCGCCGCGGGCGCTTTCGCCCACGATCATGCCTTCGTACACCTTCTCGCCGGGGCCGATGAACAGTGCGCCGCGCTCCTGGGCGTTGAACAGGCCGTAGGGCACTGCCTCGCCCTGTTCCCAGGCTACCATTGACCCGTGGGAGCGGGAGCTTATATCGCCTTTGTACGGCTCGTAGCCGTCAAAAATGGTGTTCATTATGCCGTTGCCCCGGGTGTCGGTAAGGAACTCGCCCCGGTAGCCGATCAGGCCGCGGGCGGGGATGCGGAATTCGAGGCGGGTGTAGTTGTCCGCGGTGGGACGCATGTTGACCATTTCGCCTTTGCGCGTGCCCAGCTTCTCGATGACTGTACCTACGTACTCCTCGGGAACGTCAACGGTGAGATACTCCATAGGCTCGCACAGCTGGCCGTTGATCTCTTTATATATTACTTTCGGACGCGACACCTGGAACTCGTACCCCTGGCGGCGCATGGTCTCGATCAGTACCGAGAGATGCAGTTCGCCGCGGCCCGAAACTTTCAGCGTGTCGGGGGAGTCGGTATCTTCCACGCGCATGCTCACGTTGGTCTCGACCTCTTTGTAGAGGCGGTCGCGGATGTGGCGGGAAGTGACGAAAGTGCCTTCGCGGCCGGCGAAGGGGCTGTTGTTCACCAGGAAGTTCATGGACAGCGTGGGTTCGTCGATGTTGACGAAGTGGATCGGATCCGCGTTGTCAGGGTCGCACACCGTGTCGCCGATGTTGAACTCCGTGAGCCCCGCCAGCAGGATGATGTCGCCGGCCAGAGCGTGATCCGTCTCGACCTTCTTGAGGCCGTCGAATTTGTATATGTACGTGATCTTTGCGGTCTTGCGGAAGCCGGCTTCGTTGCACACCAGCACGGTCTGGCCGGAATGGATGCAGCCCTGCTCGATGCGGGCAACTGCCGTCCGCCCCACGTACTCGTCCACGCCGATATTGGAGATCAGCATGCGCAGCGGGGCGTCAACGTCCGCGTCCGGCGCCGGAATGTAATTGATGATGGCGTCAAACAGCGGCTTGAGGTCTTTTTTCTCGCCGCCGTCGGGTTCGGTGGAGGCGTAGCCGTCGCGGGAGGAGGCGTAAATTACAGGGAAGTCCAGCAGGCTGTCGTCGGCGCCCAGGTCCATGAACAGCTCCAGCACTTCGTCCAGCACTTCCAGCGGACGCGCGCCGTCGCGGTCGATCTTGTTGATCACTACGATGGGCTTGAGTTTCATTGCCAGCGCTTTGGAGAGCACGAAGCGGGTCTGGGGCATTGCCCCTTCAAACGCGTCCACCAGCAGCAGCACGCCGTCGACCATGCCCAGCACGCGCTCGACTTCGCCGCCGAAATCCGCGTGACCGGGGGTGTCAACAACGTTTATCGTATATTTTCCGTACTTCAGCGAGGTGTTTTTGGACAATATCGTGATTCCGCGCTCGCGCTCCAGGTCGTTGGAGTCCATGACGCGCTCCTGCACGGTCTCGTTGGAGCGGAACGTGCCGCTCTGACGCAAAAGGCCGTCCACGAGCGTGGTCTTGCCGTGGTCAACGTGCGCTATTATCGCGATATTCCTCAAATCTTCTCTCTTTTTGTCGCTCATACCGTATGGCTTCCTTGGTCTTATGCAGATTGCGCGCGGGCCGCCGTGCGCGGCATACCCCCGCAACCTATTATATTACACCAATTAGCCGCGGTTGTCAAAGCGGAAGGCACTGCTCCCGATTTTGCAGCGGGATAGAGCCACGCGACTGACAGCGCCCGGTCGTTTAACATGCGGATTAGGACAAATATCTTTATTTCTTGTTCTTTTATACCATGCCGGGCGCCGTCTAAGGCAATTTGCAAACCTTGTTTTATTGCCCATTCGGATAAAACTATAATTAAATAAACATTTGATACCAGATTGGGCGCCTTCTCGCGTTTGCCGGCTCTATCGAATCTTGAGCGATTAGTATTAAATGGGTTTAGATTCATTTGTATATACCACGAGCGTTCCGAAAGATAGGATTAATTTAATCTAGGTGTGTTTTTTTATGCCATTATTTCAATTTCGCGTTTTTAAAAATGAGCGAGAGCGAAGAAAAAATGGTATTAAACTAAGAGAGTTAAGTCAGTTTATGCCAAATACAGCCCCAAAAGAGAAAATGAGGCCGCAAAAATGGAAAAACGAGCGGATATGCAAAACGGAAGGAACGCTGTCGGTCGCGCGGCTAAGGTATTCTATGAAATCGGGGGCAGAGCCGAGTCTTCAACGTTTTGTTGACTGCGCGAAATGAAGATCAGTTCCGCAACGGCGCCGGCGATGATGGCAATGAGCGAGAACCATTGACCGTGGGAGAGACCGAACCAGTCTTTGGCCGTTGACCGCAGGAACTCGATGAAGAAGCGGGCAATGCCGTAGCTCAGCAGGAATCTGCCGTACAGCCGGCCGCTGTTGCCCGGGCGCGACTCGGTCCGGAGCAGCCACACCAGTATCAACGCGTCGCACACGAGCTCGATCAGCTGCGTGGGGACCGAGATGTCAAAGTTTTTAAAGAAGAATATGCGGCCGCCGCAGCAGCCGTTGCAGAAGCAGCCGATGCGGATCGTGCCGAGCATGGCGACAACGCACACCGCCGAATTGTCCAGGCTTTCCGCCGGCGACAATTTGAACGCTTTGCCCACGAGCAGCATCAGCAGCGGCACCAGCAGCGCCGCGCCGAAGAACGAGAAGCCGCCGATCGTGAGTCCGTGCTTCAGCACATATTTGAAGCATTCAATAACATACAATATTTTGCATCCCAGGAGGCCGGCGATCAGCACCGCAGTAGCGAACAGCACTGATTTCGGTTTGCTCAACCGGTACATAGCGCGTCTTTTCGGGAGCAGCATTAAAACTACCATTGCCACATAGCCCAGAAACATGGCAAGGTAGTACATGGATATTTTTAGTGAACCTATATAGATGTACGGCAGCATTGTTCTGAATCCTTTCGGCAGGTCTGTCTCCAGAATAAGACAGGGAGATTATAACTGTTTTGAGCCGTGAAGGCAACACAAGACGAGGAAATTGACATATCGTTTTCGCGAGAGTATTATTTTATCAGATTTGCGGGATTTCAAACGCAACGCATCAAAACCACAGGAGGATATAAAATGAAAAAGTTTAAAGTACTGGCGATCATAATGGCCGCATTGGTTCTGGCCGGTATGATTTCGGCTTGCAGCGGCGGCAAAAGCAGTAAGAAGGAGAAGGAAAGTACAGACCCGGCCGACCAGATTGCCGGTGAATGGGTCGAGATCGATGAAGATGGCGAAGAAGGAGATACATATGTTTTCGCGCGCAACGGAAAAGGCACCGTCAGCAGTGACGGTATCAGCGGCGACATTACCTGGTCCGTGGAAAACGATGTGTTAACGATGACGCTTTCAATATGCGGTATTTCTGAGACAAGTAATTTCAATTACAAAATATCCGGAAATAAAATGACGCTGACCGAGATTCCCGACGAAGATGATGAAGTTGAAGAAGTCACTGCCTTAACCTTAAAAAAGGTTAAAGGCCCGGCAGACTAATATGATTGATGACGGAATCACAGTTGCAGCATTAAAGCAAAAATGTTGAGCTGACACGAACGAATAACCGCGGCGACAATGCAAACAGATTGTTGCCGCGGTTATTATTTGAGCAGGGACCTTTTAAACCGGGCCGTGAGTGACTTTTGGCGGAAAATGAGGTACAATATAAATACAGTGATCAATCGGGAGGCGGCAGATATGAATAGAATAATAATTGTACCAATAGTAATCGCGGTAATGCTGACCGTGTTGACCGCGTGCGCCGTACGAAAAAACGAAGTAAAACCGGAGCCTGCCAGACCGCAAAAAGAAGCGGTCTCCGCCGAAGATCAGGCGCTCTTGGACCGCTATTATGCGGAGATGAAGCAAAAGTACCCGGAATTCGGAGCGATTCCGCGGGAAATGCTGGTGGAGAATGTCAATTATGTTGATGGCGTTTTCCGGGGCGTCACATTTGCGTTTTACCTCGGAGGGTTCCGGACCGGATGCCAGTGTATGTACAGTGTGATGGGTAATATGGACAATGATTACTGGAGTCTGCACGAAAACGCGTTTAAAAAATATTACAACACTGTCTTCCCGGAGACGACTGCCGCCGAGATACGGAGCAAATTGACCGCGCAGGTACGGGAGTATATCAATGCCAACAAACTGGACGGAAGCGGATTGACGGAGGACAGCCTGTATTTATACTGGAAGGACGATGACGGGAAGCTGAGCGTCAATACGGAATTTATTGCCAATGTTACGCCGGAGACCACAAGACACTACGGCTGCTGGGATCACGCGCACATCGTTGGAAGAGTGTATGTAGAGTTCGGCAACGAAATAAAATTGACATTCGATGGTGTAGGAGGCAGCTGATAATGACCGAACGCGTAGATAAAAGTGTGCCGGTGGCGGCGCCGTATATTGCCCGCTTCGAACAGCTGGGCTTCGGAATGTTCGTGCATTTCGGCCTATATTCGCTGCTCGGCCGCGGCGAATGGGTGCGCGAGCTCGAACATATACCGGCGGAGGAGTACGAGCCGCTGGCGCGGAAGTTTGCGCCGGCAGATATGGGCGAGATCGTGAAAGTCGCGAAGGCGGCGGGGTGCAGGTATGTGACGTTGACCACGAGGCACCATGACGGGTTCTCGCTGTACGACACGCGCGGGGTCCGGAACGCGGACGGGTTTGACGCCCTTCACACGCCGGCGGGCCGGGATCTCGTGGCAGAGTTCGTCGCGCGCTGCCGGGAAAACGACATTCTGCCGTTCTTCTACCATACCACGCTGGACTGGCACCGGCCGGAGTTCAATGATGATTTTCCGGCGTATCTCGAGTATCTGCGCGACAGTGTGGAGCAGCTGTGCCGCAATTACGGCCGGATCGGCGGGTTTTGGTTCGACGGCAACTGGTCGCGGCCCGATGCGGACTGGCAGGAGGCGGAGCTGTACAGATTGATCCGGCGGCTGCAGCCGGAGGCCATGATCATCAACAACACCGGCCTCGGGGCGCGCGGAGCCGCGGGGCGGGAGGAAATTGACGCCGTCACGTACGAGCGGGGAATGCCGGGGCCGGTGGACCGCCGCGGACAATCGAAATATGTTGCCGGCGAGATGTGCGAAACACTGTGCGACCACTGGGGCAAGGCGGCGGAAGACGTCAATTTCAAGTCGGTCCCGCAGCTGATCGGCGAACTGTGCGAATGCCGCAAGGTAGGCGCCAATTTCCTGCTGAACGTAGGTCCGGACGCGGACGGCACGGTGGACAATATGCAGCGCGGCACGATGGAATGCATCGGCCGCTGGATGCGCGTGTACGGAAAGGCGGTGTACAACGGCCGGCCGTTCCTCTATTACCCCGACCGCCGCGAATTCCTGCTGCGCGACGTATATGACCCGCACACGGCATATCTGTTCGCGTTTGATCCGCGCAGTTTTGTCAGCCCCGACCCGGAAAAAGCGGCCGAAAGCCGGATCGTGCTGGACGATATTCCCGCCGAAGTGCGCTCGCTGCGCTGGCTGGACAACGCCGAAACGCCCCCGTTTGAACAGCGCGGCGCGGTGCTGGAGCTGACAATGACGCCGTTCCCGTACGGCCGCAGCTACCCGGTGCGCGTGGCGGAAGTGGAGTTTGCGCGATGAGCAATATCATTGAGATCACCGACCTGAACGACCCGCGGCTGGACGCGTTCGTGCGCCTGACCGGGCATCAGCTGCGCAACAAGCTGGAGCCCGAAGCGGGCGTGTTTATCGTGGAGAGCCCGATCGCCATTGACGCTGCGCTGAACGCCGGGTGCGCGCCGCTGGCGCTGCTCACCGAATGGAAGTATGTGCACGGGCGGATGGCGGAGCTTATTGACCGCCTGGGCGAGGTGCCGGTGTACGCCGCACCCCAAGAAGTGCTCACCGGATTGACCGGGTTCGAGCTGACGCGGGGGGCGTTGTGCGCGATGAAGCGGCCGGGAGCGCGGGACTGGCGCGAATTGTGCCGGAATGCGCGGCGGGTGGCAATACTCGAAAACATCGTTGACACCACCAACCTGGGGGCAATATTCCGCTGCGCCGCCGGACTCGGCATCGACGCGGTGTTATTGACGCCGGAATGCTGCGATCCCCTCTGCCGCCGCGCGGTGCGAGTGAGCATGGGTACGGTGCTGATGGTGCCGTTTGCGCGGATCGACTCGCTCTCCGCGCTGCGCGATGAAGGTTTTAAAACGGTGGCAATGGCGCTCCGCAACGATACGGTAGATATCGACGATCCCGTGCTGAAGCAAGCTGACAAACTCGCCATTTTGCTGGGCAACGAAGGCAGCGGCCTCTCGGACGCCACGATTCGCAGCTGTGACTATACGGTCCGGATCCCGATGGCCGCCGGTGTCGATTCCCTGAATGTGGCGGCCGCGGCTGCGATCGCGTTTTTCGCGCTGCGGGCCTGAACGCCTGAAACATCAAAAATCTGTCAAAAATCTGTCAGAAATCTATCAGATCGCGCAACGATTCACGCGTGTTTCCGTTGAGCCCGGTGACACGTTCCGCCTCCAGCATGGAGCGGATGATGCCTTCTTCCACCGTCTCCGTTGCGGCCCGGAACAGCGGGTCCAGCAGCGCGTCGTTCAGCACCACCGGATGCCAGACTGGTTCGTAAGAGATCATGCGGTTTGCGGTAGAGAAGGCGACGACCACTTCGCCGCTGCCCCCACCGGTGATCCCGCCCGTGCGGGCCAGGCCGCTCTGCGCCCGGCGGGCAATGCGCTGCAGCTGCCGCGTTGACACCGGTGCGTCGGTGGCGATCACCATTATGCACGAGCCTTTCGGTTCTGCTGCGTTGTCCCCGGTGAGCTTTCTGCCCACGGGATCTCCGCAGATCACGAGATCCGGCAGCGCTCCGAAATTCGTCAAAACCAGCGCTCCCAGCGTATATACCTGCCCGTCCGCCTCGAATACCCGGGACGCGGAGCCGATGCCGCCTTTGAGCCCGTAACAGGTCATGCCGCGCCCGGCGCCCACCGCGCCCAGCTGAAACTCGCGCGCCGCGGCGTCAATGGCGCGAAACACATGCTCCGGCTTCACGTGCAGGCCGCGGATGTCGTTCAGGAAAGAGTCGTTGCATTCGAGGACAACGGGATTGACCGTCCCCTCGTCCCGGCCGATGCCGTCGTTCCGTTCCGCCATGTATTGTACGCAGGCCGTGAACGCGGTGCCCACGCCGAAGGTGTTGGTCAATATAATTGGCGTCTCGATGCTGCCCAGCTCGTTGATCTGCATGAGCCCGGTGCTTTTGCCGTAGCCGTTGACCACGTGGCTGGCCGCGGGGCACTTTTCGTGATACAGGTCGCCGCCGTGCGGCAATATGACCGTGACGCCGGTCTGAACGTCCCCGTCCGCCAGCGTGCAATGTCCCGCGCGCACGCCGGGCACATCGGTGATCAGATTCTTTTCGCCTTTTTGCATGGTACCGAATACGTAATTTTTCATATTATCCCAACTAATTCGATCATTATTCACACATACCCGTGCGGAGGAGTATGGCCGCTTTAATTATATCATGTTTTTTCTGAGAATCAATTGAAGCAGAGCCAGGACGGAATAAGCACAGTATTCAAAAAACGCCGGGCGTGATATAATTGACCTCGTCAGACTGCACGGGAGGTCAACATTATGCCGCAAATCACTCTTGGAAAACCACTTCACGAATTACCGGATGGTCTGTTCGGCCAGAATCTGGAGATCACGCGCCGGACGTCCTACGGCGGCCTTTCGGCGGAGCTGCTGATCAATCGCAAATTTTACGCGGTCGACGCCGAAAAGAACGCGCCGAAAGGGTGGCAGCTGAGCGGTGGGACAATTATCACAGACTGCAAAAACGAAAGCCTGTGCGGCAGCAATTTCGTGCGGCTCGAAGCGGGCGGAGAGCTGGCAATTGCGCAGCCGGTGTACTGTATGCCGGGGCGCAGCTATATTTTCCGCATCTGGGCGGCCGCGGATCCGGCACAAACCGAGGCGGTGCTGGAGATTGACGTCGCCGGCTGCCGGCTGAGCGTTCAGCTGGACGAAATGCCGGTGCGGTGCGACGGGGACGGGTTGACGTTCGAGCTCGTTGCCGCCGGCGGGGGCGGAAACGAAGCAGGAACTGAAACCGAAGCCGGATCGCCGGTACGAATCAATTGCCGCCGGGGGAGTGCAAATGTGTACGAATTGTCCCTGATGCCCGCGGACAACTACCACGGCATGCGCACCGACGTGATCGCGCTTTTGCGTGAATTGAAGCCGTCGCACCTGCGTTTCCCGGGCGGCTGCTGCACCGACCACTTCGACTGGAAAGAGGGCCTGAAGCCCGCGAGCGAGCGGCGGCCGATCGACGGCAGCGCGAAGTGGTTCCTGTTCCGCGACACCTTCGACCAGGACACGTACGAGCTCGGCATCAACGAATTCATACTGTTGTGCCGCGCGGTCGGGGCGATACCTGAGTATACGGTGCGGGTGGTGTTGTCCGAGCCCGCGGAGGCCGGCGAACTGGTGGAGTACTGCAACGGCGGTCCCGATACGCGCTGGGGAAGCGTGCGGGAGGCAATGGGCTTCGCGCCCTTCGACCTCAAACGCTGGTACATCGGCAATGAAGTCTACTATTTCGGCTACGAATACATGAACGACGGCGTCCTGGCCGCCAAACGCTGCGACGAGTACGTGCGGGCAATGAAAGCCGTTGACCCGGACATCACGCTGATCGGCGGTGTCTGCGGCGATTTCCACCACGATCAGTGGGACCGGGACATGTTCGCCGCGTCGCAGACGGTGTATGACGAGATCTCGTTCCACGGGTATTGCGGCACGGCGATCGACGACGAAAAGCAGGATATTGAGAGCCTGGCGCGCATTTCGAGCCTGTACCGCGGCGGCGACAACGCCCGCCTGGACTGGGTCAAAGCGAACATTTTCGCAGACTCCTGGGACAACACTTTCATCAATGTTGACGAATGGAACCTGACCTGGGGGCAATACGGCAGCACCCTCATGCTGCTGGCCGACGCGCTCACGTTGCATTATTTTATGCGGTCGTACGACCGGTACCACATCACGCAGGCGCGGTTTTTCCACCCCATCAACGAAGGCGTGATCCGCGTGACGCCCGATGCTGCCCGGCTCGACTGCGTGGGCATCCTGGTCAAATATATGAACCTCCATCGCGGCGGCCGCCTCACCGAGGTCAACATCGACGACCCCGACCTGGACGCGGCGGCAACGACGCACGCCGGCGGCCGACTGGTTATTTCTGTCGTCAACCGCAGCAGTGAAACGAAGGCTTTGGCCCTGCCTGAGCTTTCTGTTGGGGAGCCTTCTTGCGCGATCCGCTTTATCCGGCTGTCAACGCCCGCCTGCAGCGGCTTTGAGACACGCGTCAATGTGGTTGAGGAACGCTATTCGAGTCTTGATATAGGCGACCTGGAGATTGGGCCGTACGAGACGGCGTTTGTGGTAGTTGAATAGCCCTGAAGCCTGTTTTTTACCGAAGCTATTGCGGAGCAGTTTCTTTTCAGCCACAATCCGATGTTTTCGCATTTGTGGCTGATGTGAATGGTGTGTAGGCAGAAATCATGCGTGCGTCTCATTGCCATCACACTTCTCACTTGCAAACCCTTCCAAAACATAGTATAAATACAATCAGGAAAGTACACGCACCGCAAAGCGCAGACAGGGGGGCAGCAGCATGTCGTTTTTTTCGAAAATAGCCCGGTGGTTTAAGAAAAACAGCAAGCCGGAGCCGGTCATTGACCCCGATTTCGGCGACGAAGGTACCGACGGCGAAGGGGAGAGCGCGCAGGATAATCAAAATGCCATCACCGCGTTCAGCTACAGTTACCACGGTTCCATCGGCGGCGGCTCGTATACGTACAGCGTGAAGTGCGGCGACGTTGACAACGCCGAAACCGGCGGCGAAGCCGTATTGACCGTCGACCATATGGACCATCCGGATTACGGCGAATTGTCCGGCCGGCTGCCCGACGGGTTCATGGCGGAGCTGCACAAGTTGTATAAAGATTGCCGCCTGGCCGCGTGGAACGGGTTCAACAAGTACAACCCCCATGTATGCGACGGCAGCGGCTTTTCACTCAGCATCCGGTTTGCGGACAAAAAGAGCGTCTCTGCCCACGGTTCCAACAGCTTTCCGAAGGGATACCGCGCATTCTGTGACAAAATGGAGGCGCTTTTCAAGCCCGAAGTAGATAAATTGTTTGAAAACGCACGTCAAAAGCGCATTGCACAGGGCTACGGCGGCGAACTGGACTCGATTTTCGTGTTCTTTAAGCAAAAAGGCGCGTCCGGCAGCGACGAATATGACATAATGTTGTACAAAAAGGGCGTCAGGACGTGCAATTTTGACATCAACATCAAATCGGTCAGCGGTGAATTCTTCCCGGAAGGCACTCACCGGTACTACAGCGAAGTGCCGGACGAGGCGCTGGATTTTGCGGGTTTCGACGCCATCTGCAAAAAATACGATATAATCCAGTGGTACAACTACGACAAAGCGGCCCAAGACTATAATAACAACGAGTGGTTCCAGTTCTCCTTCGGATTCGGCGGCAATACGAGCGTCAACGCCTGCGGCACCGAGCACCCGGCAGGGTACGACGGCTTCCGGCGGGAGTTTCTGGGGCATCTGAGAGAGGTCGTTGACAACGCCGTGGCCAATTACGGCTTGACCGAACGCGATTGACCGCGCGGGTGGAGCGCATGAGACCGGAAAAGCAGGAGCAAAACACGATCAAAAAACGGGTGATCAGCGCGCTGCTGGCGCTGTGTATTGCCCTCGTTGCCCTGCTGAGTTCGGGCTGCGACATGATCGAAGAGTTTCTCGGCGACGTCATTGCCTCCGGCATGGACGAGATTTTAACACAGGGGACAGACCCCGTTGCCACAGACCTCGTTGCTACGATCGCCCTTACGCCGGAACCGACGCCGGATCCCACCGCGCCGCCGACCGCGGCACCCACCGCCACAAACGCACCCACCGCCACGGCAACCGCTGCCGCGCCGGCGGGGTTCGTTGACGACTATGTGCCGGGATACGGCGGCAGCGTTATCCGCGTCAACAAGACCAACCCCGGCGAGCCGCTCCGCTACTGGCGGGCGACGCTCAAAGACCCCGCGCAGGTCGCCGCCTACGACAGCCTGGAGGAGACCGCGAAGAAACACGGCAACGTGGCGGTGATGACGCGCAAGATCAGCTTCGAGGACTTCAAGCCCGTGTACGAAAAATTCATGCTGGATCACCCGGAGATCTTCTGGTACAACAACAATTATCACGGCACCGGCCATACAAATGACATAAAAACCGTAGAAATCGAGCAGAAATACAGCGAGAATCAGATCAAATTGATGCAGAACGGTATTGACGACGTGACGCGGCAGATCCTCTTTCGCATACCGGACGGCGCTTCCGATTTCGAAGCGGAGCAGATCATCTTCGAGTGGCTCGCGGCCAACGTGCAGTACGATCTCGACGCGCCAAACGCGTACACGATGTACGGGGCGCTGGTGGACCGTCGCTGCGTGTGCGAAGGGTACGCCGAAGCGTTCCAGTACCTCTGCGGCAAAGTCGGCATCCCCGCGACCTCGATCACCGGCACCGGGTACAACGGCAAAGTGACGGAAAAGCACAAATGGAACGCGGCCAAGATCGGCGGCAACTGGTATCTCGTCGAACCCACCTGGGCCAACGTCAATACCACGAAACGGTTCCTGTACCTGAACTGCAGCGGGTATATTGCCGCCACCCACACGCCCAAGGATTTCCAGCTCGCCGACCTGCCATCTTTCAGCGCGACTGCGGCGGATTACCTGAGTTATTACGGTCTGACCGTGGGCAACACCTCGGATGAACAAGAATTTGACACCGTATTCATGCGGGCGGTGGCGCATTTTGTTCCGTTGTTCCCGACGGGCAACGGCTCCGTCACCGTGCTTTTGCGCGCTCCGAACGCCGCGGCGGCGCAGAAATATTCGGGCTGGATCGCTGATTATAACGCGTCGCGGGTGGGCGAGCTCATGAAACGCCTCAATACAGGTTACGACCGGACGTACGTCATCTGGGGCGATCCCGAGATACTCGAGGGCAACATCGTGGCCTTCAAACTCGCGCGCTATTGAACAGGGGGACAGACAACTTGTCAAAAACTGACGTGTCAAAAGGCAACGGTTCCGAGCCGGAACGGAAGGTCGTGCAGGTCGTGGCGGCGCTGCTGCGGGACGGCGAGCGTTTCCTGATCTGCCAGCGGCCCGCGCACAAAGCCCGCGCGCTCCTATGGGAATTCGTCGGCGGCAAAGTCGAACCCGGCGAGACGAAAGCGCAGGCGCTCCGGCGGGAGTGCCGGGAAGAGCTGGATATCGAGATCGACGTCGGCAGCGAGTACACCGCTGTTGACCACGTGTATCCGGACATAACGATCCGGCTCACGTTGTTCAACGCGCGTCTGTCGCCGGGTTCAAATCCGCCCCGGGCGCTGGAGCACAATGACCTGAAATGGATCACCGCCGCTGAGATCCCGCAGTACGAATTCTGTCCGGCGGACAAGGATATACTGGCTTTACTGAAAACCGATTTTTTAAACAGGGGTCAGACCCCGAGCACAAATAAATGGGAGGCAACAGCAATGTTAGACAGCAAACGGATCAATTTGACCGAAGACGGGCGCGTGTATCTCGTGCCGTACATCCTGGACGCGAGCGCGGAAATGCCGCTTTCGGAGGGGCGCCCGGCGCTGGTGGTCATCCCCGGCGGCGGGTATCAGGCGCTTTCCGACCGCGAAGGGGAGCCGATCGCCATGGCGTTCGCGGCGCAGGGGTTCCAGACCTTCGTGCTGCACTACTCCGTGGGGCAATACGCGTCGTTTCCCAATCCGCTCATTGACCTCATGCGCGCCATGAAGGTGGTGAGGGACAACGCCGCGGCGTGGCACATTGACCCCGGTCACATCGCCGTTGTCGGCTTCAGCGCCGGCGGCCACCTGACCGCGTCGCTGGGCGTGTACTGGAACGACCCGGAAATCACCGCGCTGGCCGGCGTCGATCCCGAAGATGTCCGCCCCAACGCCCTCATCCTGTGCTACCCGGTGATCACCTCCCAGTTCAAGGCGGAACAGGGCACGATCCGCACCGCGGCCCGCGGCCACGAGGACGAGCCGGAGATCATTCACAAACTGTCGCTGGACAAGCACGTAGGGCCGCACACGCCGCCGTGCTACATCACACACACGTTCTTTGACTCAGTAGTGCCGGTGGAAAATTCACTGGCCTTCGCGAACGCACTGGCCGCGGCGGAAGTGCCCTTCGAGATCCATGTAACGCAGGACGGCGTGCACGGATTGGCGCTGGGCAACCACGTGACCTCCCTCGGCCCGCTGCTCTCCAACAGCAAGTTCGCGGTATGGGTCAATGGCTCCGCCGACTGGCTCCGCCGCCTCTTCGGCTACGAGGGCCCCGACGACATGCGGTATCCGTCGGCGATCGAGCGCCGGCGGTGATGAGGTCAATGTCCGAATTACGAGGAACGAGTATGAGCGAGTTGTTTAACGGAACCGGCAGCTATGGAGCCGACGACTGCGTCATCGGCGTGGATTTCGGGACGCTGAGCGCCCGGGCAGTGGTCGTACGCGTCAAAGACGGCAATATTCTCGGAGAAGCGGTCGCAGAATACGAACACGGAGTGATCCGGAGGCTGCCGGGAACGGATACGGAGCTGCCTCCGGACTGGGCGCTGCAAGACCCGGAGGATTACCTTGCAGCGCTCAAGTGTGCGATCGGCGGCGCCCTCCGGGCC
>JAFZSK010000084.1 GCA_017620915.1 Clostridia bacterium
GAAAGAAGGAATTGCGGCCTCCGCTTTGGTTCATTCGGGAGGCCACAATTGGCGAAAGAAGGAATTGCGGCCTCCGCTTTGGTTCGTTCGGGAGGCCACAACTGGCGAAAGAAGGAATTGCGGCCTCCGCTTTGGTTCATTCAGGGAGGCTACAATTGGCGAAAGAAGGAATTGCGGCCTCCGCTTTGGTTCATTCGGGAGGCCACAATTGGCGAAAGAAGGAATTGCGGCCTCCGCTGCGCCTCATTTCGTTGACGACTGCGGTTCACGGCAAAAGGCGGTTATATCCATTGACAACGCCGCACCGTATGTTGTAGTATTGACCCGCATCCGGACCCGGAGAGGAGCAGGCTCAAATGCCGCTGGCCAACGCTATGAATACAACCAAAACCTCTATACGATTTTTTGAAGATATACCGGTGCGCGCCGGCTGGGACGAAGATAGTTGTCGACGATTTGTCGACAACTGCAATTAAAAGTGCGGGATTGTGGCCTCCGCGCCATGCCGCTTAGGGAAATATCAACCGTATGATCAAATCACTTCTAAGACGAATAGGCTATCCTGTGCGTTATGTCTTCTATAAAGCCCGTTTCAATATCCGGTTCGCGAGCGCTTACCGGAAAGGCGAACTGGCATATCTTTCCAAAGCGGAACTCGGCAGCTGGAAGCGCGCCATGTATGAAATGCTCAGGGAATACTGGGTGAAAGGCCGTTACGGAAGTATCCGCAAGAAGATCGTTTTTTCATTCTGCGATTCGCATATTGAAGTCATAAGAAGGACTGAACCGTGCGATAAGAACAAGCCGATCGTTGTGCTGTGTGTCAGGAATGATATCCGGCGGATCAAGATGCTGGTTGACCACTACAGAGCGTTGGGCGTCACGCAATTTGCGATCCTGGACAACGGCTCGGATGACGGGACGTATGAATGGCTGCTAAAGCAGCCGGATGTTGACCTGTACCGGTGCGTGGCGCAGTACCAAACTAATGTCAAAGAAGGCTGGGTCAACCGGCTTATCAGTTATTACGGGTTTGACCGGTGGTATATCGTCACGGATTCCGACGAGCTGTTCGTTTATCCGGGCATGGAGACATTGCCGCTGGCGGAGCTGACAAAGCGGCTGGAGGACGCGGGGGTGAAGCGGGTCAAAGCGTTGACCCTCGATACGTACAGCGACGCGCCGTTGTTCACCGAATCGGCGGACATCCGGAAAGATTTCCGGTGGGTAGATTCTGACAGCTATACAGAAAAAACTACCAGCGCGGGCATTTACCGCATCAAACGGTTTATCGGCGGGCCGAGATACCGGTTGATGAACTCGACCGTTCCGCTGGACAAACACCCGCTGGTGTATTGGGAAACGGGGACAATAAGCTCTGACGCGCACTACCAGTTCCCGCACAGCTACATCAACGAGGCGCCGTGTTTCGCGGGTGTGCTCCACTATAAATTCATTGACGCCGATCTCGAGGAATTCAAGAAAAGGGCTTCGGGACAATCGACGTTCGCGGGCAACGGCATATTCTACCGGCAGTACATGACATTTTTCAACGGCCGGGAGCGGCAATCGTTGATGTACGACGGAAGCATTGAATTTACTTCGTCGGAAGCGTTGCAGAAAATACCGCTGATTGACCCGCGCCTGCCCGGCTGAGCATGCGGGCCGCGTGGGTCGTTCGGGAGAAATTGACGATGCGATGTGAGCAGGTTTTTAACGAATTGTACGGGAAAGACGCGGAGGGAATCGCCTTCGCGCCGTACCGGGTCTGCCCGATCGGGGCGCAGGTGGATCACAATCTGGGCAAGATCACGGGTTTTGCCATCGACAAAGGCGTCAACATCGCGTACCGCGCCTCACCGAACGGCGCCGTAGAGCTGAACAGCCTGCAGTTTTCTAAACGCGCGCAATGGTCTGTTCGGGAGGTCGGCGAAAAGGCCGGCGACTGGGCGGACTATCTGCGGGGGGCAACATTGGCGCTGAACAAGGCGTACACGCTCTCTGCGGGCCTCTGCGGCGTGATCGAAGGCTCGCTGCCTATAGGAGGCCTCAGCTCCTCCGCCGCGGTAATTCTGGCCTTTCTGGAGGCGTTGTGCGCGGTAAATGATCTCAATCTTACGCCGCCGGAACTCATTGACATCGCGTTCGACGCGGAGAAGAATTACGTTGGCGTCAACCTGGGCAAGCTCGACCAGAGCTGCGAAGTATTGTCCGTCAAAGATCATCTGCTGTATCTAGACTGCGCCGACGGCAGCTACGAACTGATCCCCGCCGCGCCGGCTATGAAGCCTTTTAAAATTGCACTTTTCTTCAGCGGCCTCGAGCACTGCCTGGCGGGCTCAAAATACAATCTGCGCGTGGATGAACTGCGCGCCGGCGTGTATGTGCTGAAGGCGCTGAGCGGGGCCGACTACGGCCGGTTCGGCGAGACCAATGCCCGGGATGTCAGCTTCGAGGTCTACAATGAATATAAAGACTGCCTGCCGCTCCCGTGGGCAAAGCGCTGCGAGCACTGGTACACCGAATTCCAAAGAGCGGAAGCCGGCGCGGAGGCCTGGCGGCGCGGCGATATCGAGGAGTACGGCCGGCTGTCGTTTGAATCCGGCTGGTCGTCAATACACAACTGGGAATCCGGCGCCCCGGAACAGATCAAATTATATGAGATCATGCGCGAGACGGACGGCATATACGGGGGCCGCTTCAGCGGCGCGGGCTTCAAGGGCTTCTGCATCGCGCTGATCGATCCCGCCAAAGCCGGATACATACAGGAACGTGTCGAACGCGCGTATCTGACGGCATTTCCCGAAATGAAAGGGAAGTACGGCTGCTGGCTGTGCGAGAGCGCGGACGGCATAAGGGCAAATGGCAAATGGCAAAGGGAAAATGGCAAAGGGAAAAGGGATAATTGAGGTAGTTTGAAATGAAATGCCTGATCCTGGCCGCGGGGTATGGGACGCGGCTGTATCCGCTAACTGAAAATTATCCGAAGCCGTTGCTGGAAGTCGGCGGAAAGGCGATCCTCGACTGGCTCGTGGAGGACATTGACTCCGCGGGGCCGGTGGATGAGTACGTGGTGATCACCAATCACAGATTTGTCCGCCGGTTTGAAGCGTGGGCAAAGGCGCATGTGCAGCCGATCGCGGTGCTTGACGACGGGACGGAGTCCAATGAAACACGGCTCGGCGCGGTGTGCGATATACAGTATGCGATCGACCGGCTCGGTATTGACGACGATCTGCTCGTCATTGCCGGGGACAATCTTCTGGACTTCTCATTGACCCGCTTCCTCGAGTTTGCGCGGGAAAAGGGTACGTCCTGCACGCTGCGCTACCGCGAGCCGGACAATGCGCGCCTGACCCGTTCCGGCGTATGCGAGATCGACGCGGGCGGGCGCCTGATATCGCTGGAAGAGAAACCCGCGAGACCAAAGTCGGAATGGTGTGTGCCGCCGTTTTATTATTACACCCGGGCGGACGCGGCGAAGATCCGCGACGCGATCGCGGACGGCTGCGGCACCGACGCGCCGGGGAGCCTTGCGTCCTGGATGTGTGCGCATTCGGTGGTCAACAGCATGGAAATGCCCGGTAAGCGCTACGATATCGGCGATCCGGAAAGCTACGAGCGCGTGCGGCGGGAGTACCGGGGAATTGTCGCTGATTTAAAGTTATTTTGATGACCACGGCCTCCGCTTTTGTTCGTTCGGGAGGCCACAATTGGCGAAAGAAAGGATTGCGGCCTCCGCTTTTGTTTGTTCGGGAGGCCACAATTGGCGAAAGAAAGGATTGCGGCCTCCGCTTTTGTTCGTTCGGGAGGCCACAATTGGTGAAAGAAAGGATTGCGGCCTCCGCATCACGCCGTTTCGGGAGGCCACAATTGATAAAAGAAGGGATTGCGGCCTCCGCGCGCGACCCGGCAGCCTGCTCATTGTCAGTCTCACATCAAAGTGCTATAATGTAGAAAACCAACAAGAAAGGGACCAACAATATGAAAAAAGTATTCGTTCTTGTCCTTGCGATCGTTATGTTCGCTTCCGCCGCAGTTTCCTGCGCCAATCCTTCAGAAAACACTGTTGCGACCGATGTGCCGGCTACCAACGAACCGGCCACCGCGGCTCCTACGGCGGCTCCCACTCAGGCTCCGACCGAGGCGCCCACGGAAGCTCCCACGGAAGCGCCGACAGAAGTTCCCGCTCCGGAATTTACCATTCCTTACGTGACCGACGGTCTGGTTGCGCTCTATGAAGGTTACTTCAACACCAAACGGGGCCAGGATCTCAGCACCGAGCTTTGGGAAGATCTTTCGGGCAACGGGATCGACATTGACTTTTTGCTGGATGATTCGGCCAACTGGTCCGAGAAGGGGCTGGAGATCAGCGCCGCCAAGATCGTATTCCCCGACGAATTGTTCGAACTCATCAACGGCGAAGAGTTTACGGTTGAATATACTATCACCGACCTGGTCGTCACCGGCACCAACTTCGCCACGCTGCTGAACGTATTGCCCAACGACCAGTTTGCGCTGTTCATCCGCAACTCCAACGGCGCCATCGAATTCAAAACTTCTCCGTCCAATACCCGCCCGCAGAAAGCCGGCGTGGGGTTTGATTCGGTCAATAATAAGACCATTGCCGTCACCTTCAAACTGGGCGAGAAGATCTGCCTGTATTCCGATGGCGAACTGCTCTCCGAGGTCAACGCAAAAGCCCTGCTTGACGCGAACAGCACATTCTTCATCGGCCACAACGACCCCAACAAGTCCTACGACGCCACCATCCGCTCGATCCGCTTCTACGACCGGGCGCTTACCGCCGAGGAACTTGCGGCCAACGCGCAGGCGGTGGGGAGTCTGAAGGCCGGAGAATAATTGACATCTTCCCCCGAACGCGCTATAAATATACAAAAACCGGATGGAAGGATCGCCATGAGAAAAACCAAGATCATATGCACCCTCGGACCCGCCAGTGAAAGCGAAGAGATCATCGAAAAACTCTGTTTAGCCGGCATGAA
>JAFZSK010000085.1 GCA_017620915.1 Clostridia bacterium
GATCGTCAACCAGGAAGAAGCAGCCAAAGCGGAAGCCGCGGCCCAAATGCCGGAAAAGCGCAAACGCGGCAGACCGCGTAAAAATCCGCTGCCCGAAACCGTGTCTGATACTGCTGCCGCGGTCTCGACCGGAACCGCCGGCGGGCAGGCCACCGGCTCCGACGGACTGCCGGTAAAGAAAAAGCGCGGCAGACCGCCTAAGAATGCGGTTCAAGCAGTAAGCGTGAGCGAGACTTCAGCAGAAAAAACGTCTGAGACCGTGGCGGAAGTTCCGGAAGTGAGACGCAGACCCGGCCGTCCGCGCAAAATTGCGCCTCCCGCGGAATTCGTATACCCGGACGTTACAGAAACGGAAGTCCGGCTGGATAAAGTTTCCGTTTCCGACGGCGAAAATCCGTATGATTTTAAAGGCCCGGGCGTGCGGCGCGGCAAAGAGATCCGGGTAGGGGAGGCAAAGCTGAGCTTCTTCTATATCGTGTTCAAGAATCCCGCCAATGACGGGCTGCTGTTCCCGGATACGATGCATTCGATACAGCACATGCTCAGCGCGGCGGCAAAAGAAACGCACCTGAACAATATAGTAAAAGTGCTGCCCTGCGGCAGCCGGACGGCATTCGAAGTGGCGGTGCTGGATCCCCAGTCGGACTTTGCGAGAAACGCGCTGCGCAAGCTGATGATCACCGCGGCCTACATGGAAAAGCTGCCCGATTCGGAACTGCATCGCTGCAGCAATCCGCGCTACCATAATTTCGAAGACGCGCGCAGAGAAATCTGCGATTTCGTCAACACGATGTACGGAGTCGTGATCAATTCCCAGACCGGCGACTACTCCTGGTGAGCCCGCCGGCCGCATGACAGACAGACACAAACTCACGTTTGAACGGAGGATATCATGAAAAAAAGAAAACTGCTTACTGACATTTTCACGGTCGTACTGATGGCGGCGATCCTGGTCGTCATCCTGGCGTATCTGAATGTTTTCCCGGGAGAGTACTCCAAGAAGGGCACGATGTGCCACACGATGCTGGTGTACGTGGGTATGCCGCTGGCGCTGATCTCCGTGCTGCTCATCGACATGATATTCCCGATCATTGACAACCGGGCCAAGCTGTCAACGCCGAAATACCTGATCAAAGTGATCATCAAGGCGCTGCTGTTTGCCGCCGCGATCGTGGTGGGCATTCTGTTCTTCGTGGTGGATTCATTCAGCAGCATGAACGATTTCCTGAAGGTAGGCATATTCTGCGCGCTGTATTTCGCTCAGTTCCTGATCAATCTGGATCCGCCGCTCAAGAAGAAGGTCGTGGACAACAAGGACAAGGAAGACGAGTACGAGGACTTTTCCGACGACCTGGACGACTTCGACGACGAGGACGACAAATAATTGCCGCGATCCGGCCGTTTTGCGGAGTCGATACGGACGTGCGCGGTCAACGGATACAGTCAACGGGCCGGTCAATGAGCCGCCAAAAAATCCCGTTGACAACGAACGCCTTCCGTGGTATCATACGCTCCGTGCCGCGGGTGTAGTTCAATGGCAGAACATCAGCCTTCCAAGCTGATTGTGAGGGTTCGATTCCCTTCACCCGCTTTCATAATGTACCCGTAGCTCAGTTGGATAGAGCAACGGCCTTCTAAGCCGTCGGTCGAGGGTTCGAGTCCCCCCGGGCACGTAAGCAAATAGCAGTCCCTTTTGGGGCTGCTATCTGCTTAATGGGGGACTCGAACCGAGCGTTAGCGACTAAAAGCACTAAAGACTGAAATAACAAGAGCGTAGGCACATGCCGGGGGCATGTGCCAGCGAGGAGGGCCCTTTAAGCAAATCCATCAAAAAAGCGAGACTGGATTTGCGTGGGCGAGTCCCCCCGGGCAAGAGTGAGATCTGCCCTTTAAGCAAATCCATCAAAAAAGGCGAGACTGGATTTGCGTGGGCGAGTCCCCCCGGGCAAGAGTAAGATCTGCCCTTTAAGCAAATCCATATAAAAGGCGAGACTGGATTTGCGTGGGCGAGTCCCCCCGGCGTGAGTTAGGATATCCTCCTGCGGTACAACTTCCTCAGCCACTCCGGCCTTTTCCGCATTTCGTCTTCCAGCCTGTTTAGCGTCCTCTTTCCGACTCTGCGGTCAAGCAGCGCAAACATAACGACCAGCGGATCCGGGGAATGAATGCTCTCAGATATCTTCCCGTTCCGGTATTTCTCCAGCGCCTCGCAAAACTCCGTATCGGTATACTCAGTCCGTTTATCCATCGGATACTTTGCCATCAGATCCCAGAAATCCTCCCAGTAGTCGCGGGTATCCATCGGAGATGTCTTTTCCGCGATCCCGTTTTCAATAAAATACGAATTCACGGTCTCCCAGGAAAACCGTTTGACGCAGACGTTGTCGATATACAGTTCAAAAAACCGGCAGCCGTCCATACCGACCGCGGTCGAACAGTTGTATCTGACCCGGCCTTTCCAGGCGGGGGCGATCATTTTCTGCTCGAGATATTTGCGCATGCCGCTAAAGGATCCTTCTGCTTTGCTCATTGATATCTACCTCGTCACAGCGCATCCTTCGGACAATTCTTCACGCACTCCATGCACAGTATGCATTCGGTCCCGTTCTTCCGCCGGCGGGAATTGTCCGTCATGTCCACATCCATGGGGCAGACGCGTTTGCATTTGCCGCAGTTCACGCATTTGTCCCGGTCGCACTTGACCCGGATCAGGGAAAAATAGCTCATCGGTTTCAAGAAAACCGTCACCGGACAAATATATTTGCAGAATGCCCGGTTGTCCTTAAACACGAATGCCAGAATGATTCCTGTTCCGTAGTACAGAACATTTCCCGCGATAAACGCCCAGAACATGATCCGCTCGATATTGCCGACTTTTGCCAGGAACAGCGCAGCCACGAATACCAGCGATGCCGCGAATGTGATATATCTGATCCAGCCCAGCTTTTTGCGCGGCCCCGCGGGGGTTTTGAAGGGCAGAAAGTCGAGTAACATTGCCGTCCAGCACGCGTATCCGCACCAGCCGCGGCCGAACAGTAACGGGCCGAAGATCTTGGCCACGGCATAATGGATCGTGGCTGCCTCGAACACGCCGGTAAACAGGTAATACCAGAAGCCTTCGAGCTGCATGTTTTCGCCGCAGATCAGCCCGAGATATACCAGCATGTACAGGCCCACGAGCAGCTGCACGATGCGCCGGGCATGTTTGTATTTCCTCAGCATCAGAAACACGCCCAGCGCCACGGAGACGCCGATATAGGTAAAATTGAACAGGTAGAACAGATTGCCCTTCGTCAGCCAGAGCGTGACCGCTACCGCCTCAAATACCAGCAGGATCAATATTGGTACTAATAATGTTTTTGATCGTCTCATTGTAATCCTTCTCGATGACCGTCACAGGTTCGCCGGCGTTCACGAATCCGTCAATATAGAAACGGTTGTCCCGCTTCAGGACCGCGGGCGTGAGACAGGTGTCAAAATACCGTGTCTCTATATCGGATTCGTGGTCAATTATGTCGGCGAAATGGCGGTCAATATACTCCTCGCTCAGGGCGAGGCAGACGAATCTTATGCTGCGCAGGTAATTGCCATCGAAATCCTGCCGCCAATCAAACGGGATGTAGCAGCCTTCTACAATCAGGTCCTGCCGGTTTTCGACAGCGGTCTTTATTATCTCGCGCACCACCGGCCAGAGAAACCGGGTCAATTCTCCGTCATCTTCGGGAGTGAGGCTGGTTACGCCGCTGCGGATCAGACCCATTTTGAGGTGGTCGATCGAAAGATACGGATAATTAAACTCTTCCAGCAGCCTCTGCGCCAGCAGCGTTTTGCCTGTATGGGTCGCGCCTGTGATCAGTATAATCATAATATCATGTTGCCCTCCGCATTAATAATACCTTGTTTTGCGCCGGAAGGCAATAAGAAAACCTCTTCTGCCGTGACCGACAAAAGAGGTTTCTGTTATGCCGGCGGCGGGACTTGAACCCGCACCCCATCGCTGGGAGTGGATTTTGAGTCCACCACGTCTGCCAATTCCATCACGCCGACTCGCTGCGCCATGCTTTATTCATGGCGCGGACAGTATTTTACTCTGATTCGGCCTCTATTTCAAGTGCTTTTTTAGTACGATACCTCTTCAACGGTATATCCGGCATCGGTCAACAGCTTTACAAGTCCGACATCGTTTGCCATATGCGCGGCGCCGACGGCAAAGAACACGGTCTGACCGCTGGTCAGGAATTCGATCGCGCGATCGCGCATCCCGAGGTTGCGGTCATCCAGCAGCTTGCGGTTGTAGTCTTCTATCATCGCAATTTGCGCTTCTGTATATTGTCCTTCAGCTGCGTCAACGTCATCATCCCCGGCCAGATACGTCCAGAACGTGTCTTTGTCCCCGGAAAGCCACAGGTCGTACAGCTCATGCAGCTGGCTGTTCAGGTTTTCGGTGTTGTCCAGATGGTCCTCGATCAGCAGCAGGTAGAGTTCATCTTCAAAGCTGTTGAGCAGCGTCATCTGAAAAGACGAGGATTCCACATCGAGCACGGGCATGCCTTTTTTGTTGGCGCGGCGGATCAGCAGGCTGTCCATGGCCTTTTCGCTGTCCAGGTCGGTGTATACGGTCAATACCGCCGATTCCACCAGCTGCGCCCACCAGGCCAGATTGTAGCGGGTAAAGAGCGCGGGTAATGTGTTCGCCTTTTCCAGGAGCTCGTAGGAGCGCTGATACAGTTCAGGAGGCATATATTCCGAGACTTCACTGCCGTCGGTGAGCACGTACTGCATCATATCCTGCATCATCTGCTGCGTGTTTTTAGAGTAGGCGATAATATCAAATTCCACGGCCAGCGCGTCGCAGCTTTCGAGTACGGGGGCAACGCGTTCAAGTACGGCGTCGTTTCGGCTGTCGCCGACATGTATCGTGCCGAACAGGTAAAGCGTGTGGCCGGCGTTGTCCGTGACGCGCCACAACAGCGGCGACACATCGGGAACAGCCGTGGCGTGCGGCTGGGCGGACGGGTCGCCGGATCCGTTCCCGGTTTTATTTTTGCCGGTACAGCCGGATATGATCCCCGCCGCGAAGATGATCAGCATGACAACGGTCAGCAGACGGACAATACGTAACTTGTTCATTTCAGTATACCTCATCGTTTTTATTCAGTTCCCGGATCATGGGCGTCAATTATTTCTAAGGCAAGCATACTATTTGATGCTGTGCCTGTCAAGTGCATCTTTCACTTTTCAAGTATTGCCTTCTTGTGGTATAATTAAAACGTAAGAGAAGTGCTGCCGGACGGCGGCGCCGTGACAGTTTTTGACAGGAGGTAACTACTATGGAATTAAAGTTTTATCAGTGCGAATCATGCGGGCAGATCATTGCCAAAGTAAAAGAAACGCCTGCGCCGGTGGTATGCTGTGGAAAGCCTATGAAGCAGATCATACCGGGCACCGTGGATGCTTCGAAAGAAAAGCACATTCCGGTCTATAAGGTAGAAGGAAACACGGTCACCGTGGAAGTGGGCAGCACACTGCATCCGATGCTGGAAGAGCACTACATCGAGTGGATCGCGCTACAGACCAAGTTCGGCAATCAGCGCAAGGCATTGAAGCCGGATGAAGCGCCCAGAGCGTGCTTCAGCATCTGCGACGGCGATGAAGTGGAGGCAGTATACGCATACTGCAATCTGCACGGGCTCTGGAAAGGTTGAGACCGCTATGCGCATAACGCTTAACGAAGATAAAGAGATCGTTGACGCCGTAAAGGCGGGGCTGGAGCGCACGGGAGGGTATTGCCCCTGCCGTACCAAACGCACGCCCGAATTCAAGTGCATGTGCGAAGAATTCCGGAACCAGATAAAGGATCCGGAGTTTGAAGGGTACTGCCACTGCATGCTGTATTATAAGCATCTGGATTGACAGCCCGCGGCGCACGGCACGAAATAACATAACAGAAAAGGAGCTGATCGACATGGCTGAAATTACATTGACCGCCGCGAACTTTGAGGCGGAGGTCCTGAAATCGGAGGTCCCGGTACTGGTGGATTTCTGGGCCACATGGTGCGGACCCTGCCGCATGCTCGCGCCGGTGATAGAGCGCATTGCCGAAGAACGGACCGATATAAAAGTGGGGAAGGTCAACGTTGACGAAGAACCCGAACTCGCGATGCAGTACGGCATCGAGGCGATCCCTACGCTGATGGTATTCAAAAACGGCACGCTCGCCGCTAAGGCAATGGGCTACAGACCGCAGAGCGAGATCGAAAAAATGCTGTAAACACCAAAAAAAGGAGCAAACACATGCATATTTCCGATAATATCAAATATATCGGCGTAAACGACCGCCGCATCGACCTGTTCGAGGGACAGTACATTGTCCCCAACGGCATGGCGTATAATTCGTACGTGATCATTGACCGCAAGATCGCGGTTATGGATACCGTTGACCGGAACTTCTCTCACGAATGGCTGGACAATCTCCAGAAAGTCCTCGGCGGCCGGAAACCGGATTACCTCGTCGTATCCCACATGGAGCCGGATCATTCCGCCAATATCGCCGCGTTTATGAAGCTGTACACCGACGCGATCGTGGTGGCATCTGCCAAGGCGTTCCCGATGATGCAGAATTTCTTCGGTACCGATTTTGCGGACCGCCGCATCGCCGTGGGCGAGGGCGACACGCTTTCGCTGGGCGAGCATGTGCTCAATTTCCACACGGCGCCGATGGTGCACTGGCCCGAGGTAGTTATGAGCTACGAGAGCACCGAAAAAGTGCTGTTCTCCGCAGACGCGTTCGGCAAATTCGGCGCCACTGACGCGGACGAGGACTGGGTGTGCGAAGCGCGGCGCTACTATTTCGGCATCGTAGGCAAATACGGTTCGCAGGTACAAGGTATATTGAAGAAACTGGGCGGGGCGGATATCCGGACGATCTGTCCGCTGCACGGACCGGTATTGACCGAGAACCTCGGATATTACCTCAATCTGTACAGCATCTGGTCCACGTACGGCGTCGAGACGGACGGCGTGTTTATCGCCTATACTTCCGTATACGGCAACACTAAAAAGGCCGTGGAACTGCTGGCGGACAAGCTCCGGGAGAAAGGTTGCCCGAAGGTTTCCGTGACGGATCTGGCCCGGGACGATATGGCGGAAGCGGTGGAGGACGCGTTCCGGTACGGCAAGCTCGTATTGGCCACCACCACGTACAACGCGGACATCTTCCCGTTCATGCGCACGTTTATTGACCACCTGACCGAGCGCAATTTCCAGAACCGCACCGTTGCCCTTATCGAAAACGGCTCCTGGGCGCCGCAGGCCGCGAAAGTGATGCGCGAAATGCTCTCCGGCTGCAAAAACCTCAAATTCACCGACAACACCGTACATATCCGTTCGGCGCTGGGTGATGAGTCGAAGCAGCAGCTGGACGCGCTCTGCGATGAACTGTGCATCGATTATGTGGCGCGGCGCAGCGAGACCGCCAACAAAAACGATCTCAAGGCGCTGTTCAACATCGGCTACGGGCTGTATGTGGTCACTTCCAACGACGGCACCCGTGACAACGGCCTGATCGTCAATACCGTCACTCAGGTCACCAACACGCCCAACCGCGTGGCGGTCACCATCAACAAGGATAATTACTCGCACCATATCATCAAACAGACCGGCATCATGAACGTGAACTGTCTCTCTGTGGACGCGCCGTTCTCCGTATTTGAGAATTACGGTTTCCGCAGCGGCCGCAATGCCGACAAATTCGAAGGCATCGCGGAAATGCGCTCGGACAACGGCCTCCGCTTCCTGCCGCAGTACATCAATTCGTTCATGTCGCTGAAAGTAGAACAGTACATCGACATGGGCACCCACGGCATGTTCGTGTGCTCCGTGACCGAAGCCCGCGTCATTTCCAAACTGGAGACCATGACGTACACTTACTACCAGAACAACGTCAAGCCCAAACCTCAGACCGAAGGCAAAAAAGGCTTCGTGTGCAAGGTCTGCGGCTATGTGTATGAAGGGGAAGAACTTCCTGAGGACTTTGTCTGCCCGCTCTGCAAGCACGGCGCGGCGGATTTTGAACCGGTTCAGTAATGCCGGTCACTGATGAAAGGAGTGTTTTCGATGAAAGAAAAAGGCAGCGGCTTCGGCGGATTCATGTTGTGCTTCCTGAGCAGCCTGCTTTATCACGCGGGCTGGGCGCTGGCTGCGGTGGCGATGTTGATCGCGGCGCTTATGGGCAAGACCGAGATGTTTTATGTATACATTCTCCTGGGAGTCTGGGGACTTTCCGCGCTGATCTCGGCGCTTATCATCACGTTCGGCAATCATAACTTTGCCGGCCCGTTCGTGAAACAGAACAACGTCAATCCCTATTCTAAATCCAACGAAGATTTCAAGGTCAACAAGACCTGACATTGACTGCCGGCGCGGCCGGCAGCCTAAGCGATGGAACAGGTGACAACGCAGGTCAAAACGCCGGAAAAAGTATACGCGGCAATTGATTTAAAATCGTTTTACGCCTCGGTGGAATGTGTCGACCGGGGCGTAGATCCGCTTCGTACGTATCTGGTGGTCGCCGATATAGAACGCACCGAGAAAACGATCTGTCTCGCGGTATCGCCGGCGCTCAAAGCCTGGGGCGTCTCAGGCCGGGCGCGTCTGTTTGAGGCGATCGCCCGGGTGAAGGAAGTCAACCGCGGCCGCCTCGAGAATCTGCGCAAAAAATACGGCCCGGATGCCGCGTTTTCGGGCAAGACCACTGACGACGTCAAGCTAAAAGCGGATGAGCGGCTGGAACTGGATTTCATTGTCGCCCGCCCGCGTATGAGCCGGTATATGGAAGTCAGTACGCGGATATACGACATATATCTGAAGTTCGTTGCCCCCGAAGATATGCATGTGTATTCGGTGGACGAAGTGTTTATTGACGCCACCTCTTACCTGGATTTCTATAAATTGAGTCCTATGGAATTCGTGCGGATGCTGGTGCGGGAAGAACAGTTCGAGACCGGCATCACTGCGACGGCAGGGATAGGCACCAACATGTACCTGGCCAAGATTGCCATGGATATCGAGGCCAAACATATGCCGCCGGATGAAAACGGAGTGCGGATCGCGGCGCTGGACGAGCGCTCGTACCGGGAAAAATACTGGTGCCACCGGCCGCTCACGGATTTCTGGCGCGTAGGTCCCGGGATCGCGGGCAGGTTGGAGCGAAACGGGATGTTCACGATGGGCGATGTGGCGCGGCAGTCGGTGTACGGCGAGGACAAACTGTACAAATTGTTCGGGGTCAACGCCGAGCTGCTCATTGACCACGCCTGGGGCTGGGAGCCGTGCACGATCGCGGCGATAAAAGATTATAAGCCGGAGAGCCGGAGCCTGTCTGTGGGGCAGGTATTGTCCACGCCGTATTCCTTTGATAAAGCAAAACTCGTGGCCCGGGAAATGGCAGATTCGCTGATGCTGGATCTGGTGGAGAAGCGGGTGGAAACGGATCAGTTGGTATTGACGATCGGATACGATACGGAAAATCTGCGCCGCACCGGTGCGCAGGCGTACGAAGGCAAGGTCCGCGCGGATCATTACGGCCGCAAAGTGCCGCAAAGCGCGCACGGCTCTGTCAACCTGAACGGATTTACATCATCCTCGCGCCGGATCTTTGCGGCGCTGGATGAACTGTTCGACCGGATCGCGGATCCGGCACTGACTATACGCCGCATGTATGTGGTGGCCAACCACGTGATCACGTGTGAGGAAGCCGCCGGACGCAGAGCGGAACAGAGCGTAAATCAGCAATTGAGCCTGTTCGCGGATCCGGAGGCGGAATCGGCTGCCGAAGCGCAGGCCGAAGAAAAACGCGCTAAAGAGCGCAGCATGCAGCAGGCAATGCTGGATATAAAGAAACGCTACGGCAAAAACGCCGTATTGCGGGGCATGAACTACGAAGAAGGCGCCACGGCCCGGGAGCGCAATGGCCAGGTCGGCGGCCACCGGGCGTAAGACGGAAAGGAACGCGGCATGACAGACGTTTATAAAATATACGGCGATATAATCGATCTGCCGAATCACCGCTCCGAAAAACGGCCGCACATGTCCATGAGCGACCGGGCGGCGCAGTTTGCCCCTTTTGCCGCGCTGCGCGGGTATGACGAACAGATCGATTCGTCCACCGCGGGCGTGCTGGGCGCGGATTACCGGAACGACCTGTTTGCGGACGAGGACAATTACATCGAGACGGGAGATGTTGACTGATGGGCAGCGCTGAAGATTATAAAGTACTGGGGCTGGAAGAAGGCACGCCGCGGGAAACAGTGGAGCGCAAGTACGGCGCGCTGCTGCGGGCGTACAAACAGCGCACCGACGAATACGGCGCCACCGACGAGGATATGGAGTACTATAAGACGATCACTCAGGCGTACGACAACATCGTCGGCACCGTGCACGACTTTTCCGATCCGAATCCCACATCCCCGATCCCGTTCAAAGTCCGCAATTTCTTTTACAAGCTTTCCGCGCGGCTGGATCATTACAAGTTCTTTATCGCGGCGATCCTGGTCACGGCGGTTCTGGGCCTGCTGATCTATTTCCAGGTGAAGGACTCGCGTAAAGACGATATCTATATCAAATTCACCGGTGCGTACTATGTGGTGAAACCCTCCGATCTGCAGTCGGAGCTGAAAAAGAAAAGCAGCGTGATCAAATCGCCGCAGACTTCGTTTTTTTCAGTCACGGTCAATTCCTCGCTCAACGACAAGGATACCGCGGACGCGGCGGTGGCGTTCCGGGCGCAGTTCCTGGCGGGCTCGGTGGATCTTATAATCATTGACCGGGACAATTACGACGTATACGTGAGTCAATACGTCTTCCTGCCGCTGGACGATTTCATTGCCTCAAAATCGGGTGATCTGGCGTTTGGCGGGCTGGAGTATTTATATTACGAAAACAAGGGTGAAGGGGACAACGTGCCCTCCGGCACCTACGGCATCGAATTTACCGAAGCGGGTTCCCGCTTCTTCGCGGATACTTCGCTGATCTGGCTCAACGATGATATTTCCGGTCAGGAGCGCAGCATGATCCTGTGCGTGTGCCGCCGTTCCAAAAATACAAAAAAAGCGCTGGCGTACATCACGGAGATGATCGACAGCACTTTTGAGTAATGATCCGCGCGGCGCGGACCGGAACGCTTCAGTTAAAGAAGTCCAGCAAGGCGGGCAGGTAGTTTTCCAGCACGGCGTTGACGCCGTAGTAGATCTCGTGGCGGCAATTCTGGATATTCTCCGTAATTGACCCCGGCACCCGCGCGGCGAACTCTGCGATCTTGTCGGTCAATACCACGTCGTCGTTGCCGCCCACAAAAATCAGCAGCGGCGTTTTAATGCTATCGGGCGCGCCTTTTTTCAGGATCTTTTTCGTCACGTTAAGCGATTCCAGCGTCCATTTGTACGTAGGTCCGTTGTTGGAGTACTCTTTGTATCCGACTTTCATGTCCTGATAGAATTCGAAGCGTGCCAGCGAGTCGTTGGCGGAAGTGGCCGGGTCTTCGCGGCCTTCCGGCGGTTTGGACAGGAAGATACGCTTTCGTTTTTGACCGAATGCGCAGCAGGTGCCCATTATTGCCTTCGAGAACCAGAGCGGAAAACCGCCGCGCGCCGGTGCGATCATCGGGGAGGATAGTACGGCTTTTTTGAATATATTGTCCGGATGCTGTTCCAGATACAGCGCCGTCACCGCGCCGCCCATCGAATGCGCAAACAGATACGCCGGCAGCGGCGAACCGCTCAGTTCGGAATCTATCACTTCGGCGAGGTCGTCAACATAATCCGCAAACCGCTCCACATGGGTGAGCTGCGGATCCGCCACTTCGCGCGCAGACTTGCCGTGGCCGCGCTGGTCGTAGGCAATGGCCGCATACCCCGCCTTAACGAAATAATAGCACAGCTCGCGGTATTTTTCGGTGGATTCGGTGAATCCGTGAATGATCAGTATATTGCCCTTTGGCGCGGCGTCTATGGGCGCATACCGCACCAGATGCAGCTCGATGCCGTCGCGCATTTTAAGCATCTTTTCGGTGCGCGCGCGCTCCAGGAACGGCAGCACGGCGGTGTTCATTACTTCTGCGTAATTGTCCTCGGGCACCAGCAGCTCGCGGATGAGAGTCTTGTTGTCAATACGGTCGTCCATCAGGTTCCTCCGTTCGGGGTATTGTTCCGGATTTTGTTGCTGATATTTTATCAAAAATCAAACGCCGTTTCAAGCCGGCCAGCCGTCAATGCGGTCGAAGATCTCATACAGCGCGGTCTTGCGCTCTTTGATCATGTGAGTTTCGCTGCCGAATTCCATGAGGTCAACGGAGGAGGCGTTGACCTCCCAGCGCGGAAGGCCCGCGCCGTTTGGATCGCCGGTCTTGATGAAATTGATGAAATATCCGGTCATCTGCGCGGACAATTCCCGGTCGCGCGCATCGTACAGTTTTGAATCTGCCGGTATATTTCCGTAGAAATAAACCATTTCGCCGCTGTGCCAGGGCCCCAGCCGGCCGTTGTCCTTCGAGAAATAATACTCGTATACCGGAATCCCGCCGGCAACTGCAAGACGGTTCAGGCAATAGTGAGAGTAATCAAAAAACCGCGCGCCCCAGATCTCGGCCCAGGCGGTTTTGGCAGCAGCGTTGTCGCCGGCAGGGTACAGCGATAGGATGTCAGCGGCGTACGCGCCGAAATTGGAGTTCACTTTGCCGGCATAGTTTTTCTTGTTCGCCTGATCGAACATTATGAATGCCGCGCTTTCGCTCTTATTGTAGCCGTGCAGTATCTGCGCTTCGTTGAAGCGGCCGGCGGCGTATGCCGCGTACGGCGTTTCGGTGAGCGCGTAACCGTCAACAGTAATATGATGATGTGTATCCGCTTCGCCGGCCAGTTTCTCTGCCGGCAGATCGCGCAGGGCGTCAATATCCTCGCAGCCGTATTTGTCCAGCGTTTTCTGTCCGGCATCGAGCGCCTCGTCCAGTGGCCTGAATGAATGCGGCGGTGAGACCGGAGCCAGCGTGGAACTTTCCAGTATCACGCGGCGGAACAGGCCTTTGGCCAGCGGAGAAGTGCACAGCGCGCTTACGCAGGCGGCCCCGGCAGATTCGCCGGCCAGCGTCACGTTGTCCGGGTCGCCTCCGAACGCGGCAATATTGTCCCGGACCCACTCCAGCGCCTTGATCTGGTCCAGCAGTCCGTAGTTGCCCGTAGTGCCGTGGGAAGATTCCGTAATGAGCTCATTGCTGGCGAAAAAACCGAATATGCCCAGGCGGTAGCCCATATTGACCACGATGACGCCTTCCCGCGCCAGTCCTTCACCGCTGTAATCGGCGTACCAAGGCTGTCCGGTCTGCAGCGAGCCGCCGTGAATGAATACGAGAACGGGAGCTTCATTGATCTCTCCGGCGGGACGCCAAATGTTGAGGTAGAGAGAGTCTTCACTGACGGGCGGTACGTAGTTGTCCGACCAGGAAATCTTGTAATCGTGGTAGCCGATTATCTGGGCGAGGGAGTTATATATGGGCAGATTCGTGGGCTGCATGCTCATCGACGCAAAAGTATCTGCGTCGAGCACGCCTTCCCAGGGCTCGGGATCCTGCGGTTCCCGCCACCGCAATTCACCCACGGGCGGTTTGGCGTACGGAATCCCGGCAAACAGTTCCACACTGTCAGATAGCTTTACACCGCGCAGCTCGCCCTGGGCAACGGAATACGTCCGGGTATACGACGGATTTTTTTGCGTTGTTGCGGGTACGGCGCGGGTGGGCGGCCAGGTCAGGAACAGGATGGCGGCGAACGATCCGATAAATCCGATGACCGCGCTCAGCTTCAAGTACCAGGGCCGATCGGTCAACACCGTAAGCCGCAGCACTATCACGCCCGCAGCGCACAATGCGATAAGTACGCTTCCGATCACCCGGTTCTGGTTCAGTTCCAGCACCGCCAGCATCAGCAGCGCGAGCAGCAAATACAGCACGATCGCGATCACTTTTTTCACAGCGCTCACCTCGCCTGATATTGTACTTTATCTGCGCTGCTGCGGTCAACTTTTTTAAGCAGGGGGACAGACTTGTGTTTAAAAAATTGCCATTTGCCATTTGCTATTTCCCATTTGTAATTTGCCCTTTGCCATTGTATAATTGCGCTGCCGCCGCGGCGGAGAAGGGATCAATGTATGGAAAAACGTGAACTCAGAAAACTGATCAGAGCGGAAGCGTCAATGCTTGAAAAAGAGTATATTGACGCCGCCAACGCTGCGGTTTTTGAGCGTGTTATCACGCTGCCGGAGTTTATTGCCGCCGGCACGCTGTTTTCTTACGTCAGCTGCGAACGCGAGCCGGATACGCACCGGATCATTCGTTATTCGCTGGCCCGGGGCAAACGAGTATACGTCCCGCGGATCACAGGAAGCGGCCTGATGGCGGCAACTCGAATCACCGATCTTGAAGCGCTGGAACCGGACCGGTACGGCATCTTGACGCCCGCGCCCGGAGAGACCGCCAGTCCGGCGGAATTGGAGCTATCGCTTGTCCCGTGCCTGAGTGTGGCTCCGAACGGATACCGGCTGGGCCACGGCGGCGGATATTACGACCGTTTTTTTGCGCCGGCGGCCCGGGCTGAAGTCGATCGTGCCGCGGGAGCAGTGATGAACGGCGCGGTGCTGTGTTTTGAGCGGCTGCTGAGCGCGGAATTGCCCGCCTGCGCACATGATGTGCGATTTGGTATCGTTGTCACCGAAAACCGAATTCTTCGCTTGACATAATTCTTATAACTGTTGTATAATCCAAAAGCTTGAGTCTTTTTGTGACTTGCACCTGAAATTCTCTTTGGAGGTAGTTTATATGAAGAGTACGGATATTAGAAACGTAGTATTCCTGGGCCACAGCGGTGTCGGTAAGACGACAGTCGGGGAGTCGATGCTTTTCCTTTCGAAAGCCACCGACAGGTTGGGGCAGATCGCTGACGGCAACACTGTGCTGGACTACGATCCCGAGGAGATCAAAAGACACGTTTCCGTACAGACCGCAGTCGCGCCCGTCACCTGGCAGGGCAAAAAGATAAATATTATCGACACTCCCGGATATTTTGACTTCGTGGCCGACCAGCTGGAAGGCGTCAGAGCCGCCGATTCTGCGATCATCGTGATGGCGGGCGATTCCGTATCCGTCGGCGCCGAGAAAGCGTGGGACATCGTCAATAAAAACAAACTGCCCCGCATGTTCTTCGTGAACCGCCTCAACGAGGAGAACGCGAACTTCGAAAAACTGTATCAGAACATGCGCGAAGTATTCGGTACCTCCTGCGTGACACTGCAGCTGCCCGTGTTCGAAAACCGCACGATGGTAGGTATGGTCGACACCGTTAAACTGGTGGGCTACAAGATCGGTAAAGACGGCACGTTCATCGAGGACAGCATTCCCGCGTCCGTCAAAGACGAAGCCGAGTCCATCCACAATGACCTTAAAGAAGCCGTTGCCGAGTCCGACGAAGAGCTGATGATGAAATACTTCGAAGGCGAAGAGTTCACCGACGAAGAAATGGTCACCGGCCTCAAAAAAGCTATCGTGGCTTGCACCTGCGCTCCCGTGCTGGTCGGCGCGGCCAACGAGAACACCGGCGTTAAAAAGCTGCTCGACTTCATCGTGGAATACCTGCCCGATCCGACCGAGCTGCCGCCCATCGTCGGCAAAGACAAAGACGGCAATCCCGTAGAGATCAAGATCGATCCCGCCGGCGCGCCGCTCGCGTTCGTGTTCAAGACGATCGTTGACCCCTTCGTAGGCCGTCTGTCCATATTCAAAGTTTACTCCGGCACGATCCGCGCCGACAGCCAGATCTACAACGTCAACGAAGAAGCCGACGAGCGCTTCACCCAGGTATTTACCCTGCGCGGCAAAAAGCAGCAGCAGGCGACGGAGATCATTGCCGGCGACATCGGCGCCGTGTCCAAACTTACGTCCACTCAGACCAATGACACGCTGGGCACCCGTACCAACCGCATCGAACTGCCGCTGATCGAATTCCCCGAAGCGCAGATCGTGCAGGCCATCACGCCCAAGACCCGCGGCGACGAAGATAAACTGAATTCGTCTCTGGCGAGACTGGCGGAAGAAGATCCCACGTTCCACTTCGGCCAGAGCGCCGAGACCGGCGAAGCCACCGTGTCCGGCATGGGCGAAATGCACATCGACATCATTATGAGCAAGCTGAAGACCCGTTACGGCGTCAGCGTTGACATTTCCGATCCGAAGATCGCGTACCGCGAGACCATCCGCTCCAAAGTATCCGCTGAAGGTCTGCACAAGAAGCAGTCCGGCGGTGCGGGCCAGTACGGTAAAGTCGTTATCGAGTTCGAACCCGGCGAGCAGGATGAATTGGAATTCTGCGAGAACGTGTTCGGCGGCGCGGTGCCCAAGCAGTTCTTCCCGTCCGTCGAGAAGGGCCTGCAGGAGAGCGTTAAGAAAGGCGTGCTGGCGGGTTATCCCGTTGTCCGCCTGAAGGCGACGCTGGTCGACGGTAAGTATCACCCCGTTGATTCCAAAGAAGTTGCGTTCGTATCCGCGGCCAAGCTGGCGTTCCAGGACGGCGTCAAGCGCGCGAAGCCGGTGCTGCTCGAACCCGTGGTCACGGTCAATGTCTATGTGCCAGACCGTTACATGGGCGACGTTATGGGCGATATGAACAAGCGCCGCGGCCGCATCCTGGGCATGAACCCGATCGGCAATGGCATTCAGGAGATCGTAGCTGAAGCTCCCATGGCGGAGATGACGCGCTACGCCATCGACCTCCGCGCCATGACCCAGGCCAGAGGCAGCTTCCACACCGAGTTCGCCCGCTACGAAGACGTGCCCGAGATGATCGCCACCAAGATCATTGAGGAAGCCAAGAAGAACGCGGCGGAGAACGACGATTGATAGTTTAATAATATGATCAACTGGCAGAGTCGGAGCAGTCCGGCTCTGCTTGCATGTTACGTGGGAATAATTCCCATTGCCCGTTGAAAGGCGGAAATGACGATGAAAAAAATAACCGCATGGGTCCTGACCGCGATAATGTTATTGACCTCGTTCGCGGGCTGCACAAAGCGCGGCAGCGGACCGGACGCTACGGCGGGACCGGAAGATAAACCTGACGAAACGCACGGCGTGGTGTCGCTCAGGGTCAATTACGAGACCGAACCCAACTGCGTTGACGGCGCGCCGGTGTTTTCGTGGGCGGTCAATTCCGCCATCCGCGGCACGCTGCAGGACAGCTACGTCATCAAAGTGGCGCGCAGCGAGGCGGAACTCGAGTCCGGCACACTCGTATGGGATTCGGGCAAAGTCAGTTCCCGCGAAAATGTGTGCGTTCAGTACGGCGGCGCTCCGGAATCGCTCCTGCCGGCAACGCGCTATTACTGGAAGGTCGCCGTCGAGACAAACAAAGGAGAGACGCTGACTTCCGGCACGGAGAGCTTCATCACCGCGCTCGGGGACAACGGCTTTGATACAGCGCAGTGGATCGCCGCCGGCGGGAAAAGCGGCGCCGACGTGGAGCGGGCCAACTGGATCTGGCTGCTCAGCGGCGACTCTCAGGGCAGCGTACCGGTTAAGACCGAATATTTCCGCAAAACACTGGAACTCGGCAAGACGGTGCGGTCGGCGGTGATCGCCTACGCCGCCGACGATTACGGCGAACTGTATGTGAACGGCGAAAACGTGATCGCCACGGTCGAAAGCGACGGCTGGGAGCACGGCGTGTTCGCGGATATAACCGAACTGCTCCATGGCGGCAAAAACGTTCTGGCCGCCCGCGTCGTCAATAAGCAGGAGGGCTACGGCGCACTGCTTATAAAACTTGTCATAGAATACACCGACGGGACCACGGAAACAGTGCTCTCTGACAAGTCGTGGATCGCCACGGATAAGAACCCCGGGAAAGCGTGGTACACTGCTGACGCGTCTGAGACCGGCTACAAAGCCGTTAATTCGACCTTAAAGTATGGGAACGCGCCGTGGAACAGTAACGTTACCCTTACGGATAAAAATGCCTCTGCGCCCCTTTTACGGCGGGATTTTGAGGTCGGCGGAAAAATTCGGGGCGCGTTCATGTACGCTTCTGCCGCCGGCCTGTATCAGCTTTACGTGAACGGGGTCAGACCCGATGAAACCGTGCTGAATCCGGGGCGGTCCGAGTACACCGAGCGGGTGATGTATCAGTGCTTTGATATAACGCATCTTTTGAAGGAAGGCGGCAACACTCTGGGCGCCATGCTGGGCCGCGGCTGGTACATCGGCGCGGCTTCGCCGTACGGCGGCGTATACCCCGCGTTTATCGGCAAACTCGTGATCGAATATGAGGACGGAAGGCGGGAGACGATCGTCACCGACGGCGAGTGGCGCGTGAGCGAACAGGGCCCGGTATTGTCAGACGATATCTTTGACGGCGAGACATACGACGCGCGGCGCGAGCTTACGGGCTGGAGCGAGAACGGGTTTGACGCTTCGGACTGGCAGCCCGCGGCAGTCACCGACGCAAAAAAACTCGGCATAGGAGAACCGGTACCGCAGCTTTCCGGCAGCGTGCGGGTGATGGACCGGGTCGCCGCGCAGTCGGTCACCGAGATCGCAAAGAACACTTATATATACGATTTCGGGCAGAATCTAGCGGGCGTTGTCAGCGTGAAACTGAAAGGCGAGGCCGGCACCGAGGTCACGCTGCGGCACGCGGAGATGCTGAACGACGGAAATAAAGGCAGCGACGGCCCAAAAGGCACCCTTTACACCGCGAACCTCCGCTCCGCCAAAGCCACGGACCGGTACATCATGAAAGGCGCGCCGGAAGGCGAGACGTACACGCCCACATTTACGTTCCACGGCTTCAGATATGTGGAGATATCGGGCCTCGGGACCGCGCCGGAGCTCTCCGACGTGACCGCGCTGGTGGTGTATTCCGGGCTGGAGGACACGGGCAGATTGACCACATCCGACGCGCTGCTGAATCAGTTGATCTCCAACACGTACTGGGGGCAGCGGGGCAACTTTTTGTCCACGCCTACCGATTGTCCGCAGCGTGACGAGCGCATGGGCTGGTCCGGCGACGCGCAGATCTTCTGCGGAACTTCCGCGTACAATATGAACGTGAAGACGTTCTTTGACAAATACATAACCGACCTGAACGATTGCCAGCGGGACAACGGCGCCTATCCGGACGTTGCCCCTGCCACATGGCGTCAATACTACACCGGCGCGGGCAACAACGCCTGGGGCGACGCGGGCGTCATCATTCCGTGGATAATGTACCAGCGCTACGGCGACAGTTCATACATTGAAAAGTACTATTCCAATATGAAGCGCTACGGTTCTTATCTGGTGAGCACCAGCCAGAACTACATTCGCAGCGTCAGCGCGTACGGCGACTGGCTGTCCATCGGCGAAAGCACCGAAGTGGGCGTAACGGATACGGCATACTGTATCCGCGTGTTCGACATTCTGGAACAGATGGCGCTCCTGCTGGGAAAGGATAAAGACGCGCAGCGCTTCGCGAATCACGCGGCCAAATACCGCGAAGCCTGGATCGCCAAATATGTGCGGAGCGAGACTAAACTCAGGAACGAAACGCAGACCGCGTATCTGGTAGCGCTCGCGTTCGACATTCTCCCGGAAGAACAGCGTCAGGCCATGGCGGACCGCCTTAACGAGCGCATCGTAAAGCGCGGCAACAAACTGACCACCGGCTTTATCGGCTGCTCGCTTCTGCTGCCGGTGCTGTGCCGGTTCGGCCATGAAGATACCGCGTTCAGCCTGCTCCAGCAGGAAGAATATCCGTCCTGGAAATATCCGGTGCTGCAGGGCGCCACTACGATCTGGGAACGCTGGAACAGTTACACTATTGCGGACGGCTTCGGCGACGCGGCGATGAATTCCTTCAATCACTATTCCTACGGTTCCGTTACCGAATGGCTGTATGACTCGCTGGCGGGGATATGCTGCGACGAAGCGTCGCCGGCGTTCTCGCACTTTATTCTGCGGCCCACGGCGGGCGGCGGTATCACTTCCGCGGCGGGCGAGTACGACTCTATACGCGGTTTGATCAAAAGCAGCTGGGAGGCCGCGGACAACGTGATCACCAAATACTCCTGTACCGTGCCGGGCAATACGACCGCCACGCTGTATCTGCGTGCGGCTTCCGCGGACAATGTTACGGAACAGGGCAGAGCTCTTGCCGAAACTGAAGGGGTGGAGATCGCGGGCTTTGAGAACGGCGTGCTTACGCTTACGCTGGGTAGCGGGGATTACACGTTCGAGATAGGCTGAGACGGGGCTGCCCGGAGCGCGTACGCGGCTGAGAAAAAAAGTGTTGACAACAAACCGTGACTGGTGTATACTGCGCTAGTCACGGCTCCTTGGTCAAGCGGCTAAGACGCCGCCCTCTCACGGCGGAAACACGAGTTCGATTCTCGTAGGAGTCATAAAGCGTCCGGAAGGGCGCTTTTTTATTTGTCTTCGGACGCGGTTTTATTTGTCGCCGGCAGCGCCGGCCCGCCCCTCGAAAGCTTTGAAACGAATTGCCGCGAACAGGGCGGTATTGCCGCCGGGCAGCGCCGCATTCAGCGTATTGCCGCATAACTCCGCGCCGTAACCGCTCAAGGTCGGATAAAGATCCGCGAGCCGGACGGACGCACATTCCCCGACGTAACGGCTGAGGTCGACGGAGATCCCCTGCGCATTTTCCGAATTGTTCCAAACGGCGAGCGAAAGCACGCCGCGGGATTTATCCAGCAGTCCGAGAGTGTTGACGCCGTTGTCGTCCATGTCGAACGTCCCGGTGGGGTACACCGGCACGGAGGAGGGCATATACTTACGGTATTTTTTGTACAGATCAACGCCCTCACGGATCAGCTTTTTGTTAAATTCGTCCGCGCAGTCGATGTGGCCGGACAGGTACATAAGGCCCATCAGCCCGTTCACCATATTGTACGCGGTCACGCGGCCGTCGGAAAACTGCTTCGTGAATCCGGCGGAGGGCCGGAACGATTCGCGCGTATAGATCGGGGCGGGATACGGGTAGACCCACACGCCGCAGCGCTCGGGGGGGATCGTTGCCAGCGACCCGGCCACGACAGAAGGCAGCCGGAAATAGTCTTCCTGATCGCTCACGGACTGCAGGTGGAAATGCGAAAGCGTGCCCATGTCCGCGCGCATCGCGCCGCTGCCGCAGTTTTCGATGATCAGATCCGGGTATGTCTTGCGCACGCGGTCAATAAACTGTTCGAACGCCGCGGAATGCTCGCGCACCGATTGCGCGCCGCAGGGGTCAATGCTCCCGCCGGTGCACGCGTTGTAATCGTTTTTGATATAACGGAAGCCTAGCTCGTACAAGCGGTCGATCACGTTCCGCATATATTCCCGTACTGCGGGGCTGCGGAAGTCAACGAGCCGGCGATCGCCTCCTACGGGGTGACCGCCGCGGGTGAGGCAGCTGTTCTCGATCTCTTTTACCGGCCGAGAATTTGAGCCGGCAGATTCCAGCTCCAGCCAGATGCCCGGCAGCATCCCGCGCTCGCGGATACGCTTGACGATGCCTTTGAGTCCGCCGCGTCCGAAGAAACGGTCGTTTATATCCCACGAGCCCAGATCCGAGAGTTCATTGCCGCTTGAAGAATACCAGCCCGCGTCGATCACATAATATTCAGCGCCCGCGTCCGCCGCAGCGTCGATCAGAGGCAGCGTCTTTTCTCTTGTTGGCAATGCCCACAGGCAGTTCATGTAGTCGTTGAAGCAGACCGGCGGTACTCGCGCGGGCAATTTGGTCCGGAACAACGCGCGGTTGGCCTCGGTGAGGTCCGCGACCGCCGCTTCAAAACCGCCGTCAACACAGCCCGTGAGCGCCTCGCACGTTGACAACGTTTCTCCCGGCTTCAGCTCGTATTGCCAGCCGTCGTTCTGAATGTCGCAATCGGTGGCGGTCAGGTAGAGCGCGGTATTGTCGCCCTGACCGGCGATGCCCGCCTCGATCGACCAGCCGTGCCCGCACATGATCTGTATGTAATAGCATCTGTTCAGCGCCGTGTCTTCGAGGAAAAGTACCGGCTCATACCGGCGCGTGCTCCAGGTGCCCTGCGAACTGATGCGGAAATTGTCGTGAGTGTCGTGATTGTATGTGCGGTAAAGGCCTGCTTCCTCCGCAAAGACGTGCCGCCACTGCGCCTCGCCCTGCCACGCGCTGTACGCGAAGTGGAGCACGAATCTGTGACGGGTGAACGGTACGGCAGGATCCGCCCCGATATTGCGCAAATACGCGGCGCTCAGGTACTCCACGGTCATCCCGTTTTTAAGCAGGGGGTCAGACCCCGCGTTTAAAATTTCGGTATGCTGCAGCACCGCGACAGAACGCTTCGGCGCCGCGTCTTTATATTTCACACGCACGTCCGCCCGGCGCGCGTTGATCGAATGATAGTTATGATTCTCTTCGGCGTTGAGGACAACATAGTAATCGTTTTTATATTCCTTGTACATAATGACGACCTCCGTACAGTGATCCTGAGTGATTATACTAACTGTACGGTTCAAATTACAAGCGTTTTATATATATAATAATAGATTTTCGGGTGACCGATGCTGCCGCGGGAAAAGCGATGCCGTCCCGTGCAATCTTGATTTTTAGGCGCTGTTATGTTATAAGTGACCAAAACGATCCGGAAGGAGTTTCCATGAGAAGAAAGGTATTGAATTTGCTTTTGTTGACCATGTGCGCGGCGTTGCTGGCCGGCTGCGGTGCGCGCGGCGGAGACAATACTTCCGTGACCGCCGAAGCGCCGTCATCGGCAATGATCGTACTTCCAACCGGGGCGCCCGCCGAAGTTCCCACAACTGAACCGACTGTGACACCTACGCCTGCGCCAACGGAGACACCTACGCCGAAACCGACGGCAACGCCGACTCCGGCACCGACGGCAACGCCGACTCCGGCACCCACTGCGACGCCAACAACGGCACCGACCGCGACCCCCACGACGGTACCTACTGCGACTCCTACACCGAAACCGACCGCAACGCCGACCCCGAAACCGACCGCAACGCCGACTCCGAAGCCGACCGCAACGCCGACCCCGAAACCCACCGCGACGCCCGTTCCGACGCCCACCGCGACCCCACAGCCCGAGTACAAACTAAACGAACTCATCAAGAGCGGCAAAAACTTCTCCGTCGGGTTCGAATTCGTACTGCGCAGTCCGGAGTATAACGGCAATTACGTCGGTCAGGGTGCCTGCTCCGACGGCAAATACGTTTACTTCATTCTGAAGCCCTCCGCCGACGGCGAAGCGATCATCGCAAAACACGACCTGAAAAAAGGGTATCTGATCAAGCGCAGCGAACCGATATACGTGTTCCACGGCAACGACATGACGTATGACTCCGCGCGCAACCTGCTTTATGTTGTCCACGGTTCGACGGAAGGCAAGATATTGACCACGGTCGATCCGGAAACGCTGGAAGTCGTCACGCAGTCCGTGAATATCAAGAAAGGCGCCGGCGCCATCACTTACTCGCTCGAACGGGACATCTTTGCCATCAGCCAGGGCGGAAAGAATCTGCGTTTCATGGACAGCGGCCACAACATAACCTCGTCCGTGACTCGCGAGGAACTAGACTACACCGCGCAGGGCATGGGCTCCGACGAAGATTTCATATATTTTCCGATGAGTCCGAAGGGTGACAATAAGGACAATATTCTCGTCGTTTACGACTGGTCCGGCAATTACGTCACGACCGTCCACCTCGACACCGACCGGGAATCCGAATCGATGTTCGTGGTCAACGGCGAATATTACGTCAGCTTCTATTTCGGCGACGGCGCGAGATTGTACAGGCTGAAGTTTTACGTCGAAGAGTAAGAAGAGAAGAGTTTATTTACGCGCACAGGAAAGGCGGCACAGCGGAATTGGAACTGCCGGTATCATTTTCGGAAAAATTGACGGCGCTGATCGGCGCAGACGGATACGAGGAGTACGCGCGTTCGTTGACGCAGCCCGCGGCGCACGGGCTCCGGGCCAACCGACTCAAATTGACGCCGCCGCGCCTCGCGGAACTCCTAAACGGCAGTGTGCGTCTGGGAGCGCAGGTGCCATGGTGCGAAGACGGTTTCTATTTTGACACCGATCCCGAACGCATGCCCGGACGCCTGGCGTACTATCTCGCGGGCCTTTATTATATTCAGGAACCCAGCGCCATGTATCCCGCGGCCAATGCCGGTATCCGTCCCGGACAGCGTGTGCTGGACCTGTGCGCCGCACCGGGCGGCAAAAGTCTGCGGGCCGCCTCCGACCTCGGGGGAGCGGGTCTGCTTGTTTCAAATGACATAAGCGCCTCCCGCGCCGGCACGCTGCTCTACAATCTGGAACTGGGCGGCGTTCCGAATGTGATCGTGACCAATTCGACGCCCGCGGAACTGGAAGCACGGTTCGGCGCGTTTTTTGACGTGGTGCTGGTGGACGCGCCCTGTTCCGGTGAGGGCATGTTCCGCAAGGATCCGGAAGCGCTTGCCAGCTGGGAGAAATACAAGACGGACAAGTGCGTCGAGATGCAGCGCGGGATACTCGCCAGCGCCGCGGGACTGGTGCGGCCGGGCGGTCGGATAATGTATTCCACCTGTACTTTTGACCGGCGCGAAGACGAAGGAATGATGGAAGAATTCCTGACGGCGAATCCGGAATTCACGCTCTTGCCGCTTGATAAACCGGGCGGCGTGGCGGACGGCATTCCCGGTGTGCCCGGCTCCGGAGCTGACGCGCTGCCGATCGCCGCCGAACGTTGTGCCCGGCTCTGGCCTCACAGGCTTGCGGGAGAGGGGCAATTCGCCGCGCTGCTTCAAAAGGGCAGCGGGAGCGGTATTTGTGACGGGGGACAGACCCCAAGTTCAAAAAACAAGCCGCGCAGCTACCGGCGGCTAAAAGAATATCCCGCGGAACTGAAGGCATTTGTGGAAAGCAACCTGATCGGATTGCCATTCGCCGGCGCGGCGTTCTGCGTGATGGGGGAGAGCCTGTACGCGTGCACCTTCGAGCCGCCGGATATTGACCGTCTGAAAGTACTGCGCATGGGCGTGCTGGTCGGGGAACTCAGTTACGGCAAACTAAAGCCCGCGCAGCATTTCATAATGAGCCTTAAACCGGAAGCGTTCCGTCGCAAACTGGAGTTCGATCCGTTCGGCCCGGACGTTAAACGTTATCTGCGGGGCGAATCGCTCTCGGTGCCCGGTGCGGAGGACGGATTCACCGCCGTATGCGTAAACGGGTTCCAGCTGGGCGCGGGCGAAGTGCGGGGCGGGACGATGAAAAACCTGTACCCCAAGGGCTGGAGGCGCGTCATATGAGGCTGGACAAATTCCTTTCGAATATGGGCTGCGGCTCGCGGCGGGACGTTCATAAGCTGATCGCCGCGGGAGCGGTGGAAGTGGACGGTGCTGTCGTCAATGCGCGTGACGCGCAGATCGACGAGGACCGTCAGCGGGTGTGCGTCAACGGCGATCACATTCCGTACAAGCCATACGTATACATCATGGTCAATAAACCCGCCGGCTATCTGTCGTCAACGGAGGACGGCGCGGGTCCGGTGGTGACGGAGCTGCTCCGCGGTGCGTACAGCTCGTACAAACTGGGCGTGGCCGGAAGGCTCGATAAAGACGCTGTAGGGCTGCTTTTGCTCACGAACGACGGTGAGTATCTGCACCGCGTTATCTCGCCGGAAAAGCACGTTCTGAAGCGTTATTTTACGATCCTGCGCGCGCCGGTGACCGGAGCGGACGTCGACGCGTTCAGGACCGGCATCAAGATGAGGGACGGGACCGTGTATAAGAGCGCGGAATTGACACCCGCAGACCGCGCGGGAGAGGACGGCAAAACGGTATACGGCGCCGTCACCGCCATCAGCGAAGGCAAATTTCATCAGGTAAAGAAAATGTTTATTGCCCGCGGCAACGAGGTGCTTTACCTAAAGCGCCTCAGCATCGGCGGGCTCAGACTGGATCCCGCGCTGGGGGCGGGGGAATTCCGCGAACTGACTCCTGCGGAGGCGCAGACGGTCTTTGATGATCCGGAGGGATAATATGAACAGACAAACTGCTGAAAAAGTCAGATTTTTTATGAACGGGCTGGCGGGACGGCTGCCGGAGATCGACGAGATCGAGGCCACGTTCCGGTCGGGATTGAAGAATTACACGCTTACCGCGCCGGTTGACAACGGGGAAAGCCTCGCGTTCAATTTCGGCGGCAATTCGTACGCGCTGGATTACGCCGGCTTCGTTGACTTCATCTGCGGCAAAGTGCCGGACTACGACGAACTGCTCATAGTATACCGCGACCCCGAAAAAGACAGCCAGATCGCCGCCGCCGAACGGGACGTCACATTCCGTTCCGCCGAGCGCTCTTCAAAACGCGGCGCCGCGGCGCTGAGCGAAGCCCACGAGGCCGTCTCACAGGCGTCAATGAGCAACCGCGCCTATTTCATCCGGCCCGAACAGCCCGCCGCCGCGCAGATGCTCAAAGCCATCGGCATAATGGGGGACAACGGCAAAGTCAAAAACGATAAGATCCGCAAATACAACCAGATCGACCACTTCATCGAACTGATCGACCCCATGCTGCGCAAATTCTGCGCTCAGAAAGCAGCTTCCGGCGCGAAAGATAAGACGCTGAATATCGTGGATTGCGCCTGCGGCAAGTCGTACCTGTCATTCGCGCTGTGCTACTATATCCGGTACGTACTGAAAACACCCTGCCGGTTTACCGGGCTCGACTACAACAAGATCGTTATCGACGATTCGAAACGCATCGCGGAGACGCTGGGATATACCAACATGAAATTCATTGAGACCGATATCGGCAAGTACGAGCCGGACCGTCAGTACGACCTTTTGATAACGCTGCACGCATGCGATATTGCCACCGATCTGGCGCTGCGGTTCGGCATTGACCACGGCGTGGGCGCGATGGTCTGCGTGCCCTGCTGCCACAAGGAAATGAACTCGCAGAATTATCATTTGGAGCCGGTGGAGCCGCTGCTGAAATACGGCATATTAAAAGCGCGCATAGCCGATAGCCTTACCGACGGCCTGCGCGCGCTGTATCTGGAGGCGCTTGGTTACGACGTGTCGATGGTGGAGTACATTTCGCCGCTGGACACACCGAAGAACCTGATGATGCGCTGCGTAAAGACCCGCGATTTTAATGTGGGGGCAATGCGGAAATATGACGATATCTGCGCCGCGCTGGGCGTCAATATGTCGATCGCCAAATCGTAATAATTTATATTTGAACGGTTATTTGTTCAGCCTTTTTAAGCAGTTGAGGCCCCATTCGATGCCGAGCAGATTGTCCTCCACGCCCTCGAATTCCAGCGACAGAAAACCGTCGTAGCCGGCCGCTTTGAGGATGCGGAGACATTGACCTACCTGCACGGTACCGTGGCCGAGGATCGCGCCGCGGAGCCAGTTCTGCGCCCGCGTGGGGAACCAGCCCGGGCCGGGGCAATCTTCGCTGCCGGGTTTATAGTGAAAGTCCTTGCAGTGCACGTGTTTGGCGTACGGCGCCATTATACTCACCGACTTCACCGGATCTTCATCCGCACACATGAAATTGCCGATATCGATCAGCGCACCGAAATTGCGGTGGTCTACTGTATTAATGAGCTTTTCTACCCGCGCGGCGTCCTGGGAGAAGTAACCGTGGTTTTCGGTCATTGTCCCCACCCCCAGAGTCTCAGCGTATTCGGTCACGCGTCGGCAGCCTTCCGCCAGCCGGGGGAGCGCGTTGTCGTAACCGAGGCCGGCTTTTTTGCCGTCAACAGAACGTATCCCGTACGCTACGTCGTGACGCATGTTTAATACGCCCAAAGCTGCGGCAAAATCCGCCTGCGCTTTCACGCGGTCAACTTCTTTATCCAGATCGCCCCCGCACCCGTACATAAAATCCGCGCCGACGCAGTAGGATACGGCGGTCAATCCTTTTGCTTTTACACGTTCCCGCACCGCGCGGGCCACTTCCGGGTCCTGTCCGTTAGTCCAGCCGCCCTCAACAAATTCTATGCCTTCGAAGCCCAGTTCCGCGGCTTTGTCGATCACTCCGAGGATCCCCAGGCGGTCAACATACCCGCCGAAACTGTACGAACTCACGCAATTTTTCATTTATATGACTCCCTTCGGGTTTGCTGTTATGGATTTTAACATTTTTGTGCCGCGGAGGCAATAAAAAACTTGACAAACACTGCAATTATTCGTTATAAAACGATCGGCGCTTTGATCCGATCGGATCCGGTGCGGCGTCAATACGGCTGTCTCAGCGCGAGAGGTTTTACTATGAGCGAAAAAAACAAAGGAATGCTGGCGGATGTCGCCATCTACGCAGTAGCGTTTGCCGCGGCCGCCGTGCCGTTTTATATGATCGGCAATATATTTGTTGCCGCCGCTGTATTCACCGCGCTGGCCACGGTGCTGGTGTTCATTGCCTCCTGTGCGCTGAAAGACGTTTCGGTGTATGATCCGTACTGGAGCGTTGCCCCCGTGGTGATCCTGCTGCTGTGCATGATCAAATACGGGTACTGGAACGTCAATTCCATCATTCTGCTATCGGTGGTGACGGTCTGGGCGGTGCGGCTCACGGGCAACTGGTACATTACCTACAAAGGCATAGGGCACGAGGACTGGCGTTACGCCATGTACCGGCAGAAGTGCTCCACGCCCGTGTTCCTGCTGATCAGCTTTTTCGGTCTGCATTTTATTCCGACGGTGGTGGTCTATCTCGGCCTGGTGAGCGGGTTGTTTTCCATACAGAAAACGGAATTTTCGCCGTTGTCGCTGCTGGGCGTGGCGGTGATGCTGGGCGCGGTGCTGCTGGAACTGTTGTCCGATACGGCGATCCACCGGTTCCTGCGGGAGCATAAAGGCGAACGCCGCACTTGCGACATATCCGTATGGAAGTATTCGCGCCATCCCAACTACTTAGGTGAAATGTCCTTCTGGACCGGAATGTACATTTATTTCCTGCCGCTGTATCCGGACAAATGGTACCTCGGACTGGGGTTCCTGACGATCATCGCGCTTTTCCTGTCTGTATCCATACCGATGATGGAACGGCACAACCTGGAGCGCCGGCCTGACTACGCGGAGTATAAGAAGCACACATCGATGTTGCTGCTTCTGCCGTGCAGAAAGTGATTTTTCGCTTAAAGATGTATTGAAATATAGTAAAAAACGTGATATAGTATCAAAAAACAAGGAGGTAAGCGTATGAGCTTTTTTTCTAAATTGTTCGGCGGCGACAAAGAAGCCGAGAAGACCGCGTTGGATCTGTTTAAAGGATTATTCGGCGAAAATGCCAAAAAAGACGATAAACCCGAAGACAAACCCGAAGAGACCGCGCAGGAAGACAATACATCCGCTCCGGCCGATACCGGCGCTGACACCGTGAGTTCCGGCCCGTCCGGCGACTCCTGGGGCGACGATATGCCCGCGGAAGACAACCAGTACCGCCACGAAGGCGCCTTCTGGCTCTATTTTGAGGGCATCTTCGATATCGAATTTGCCGAGTACCGCTATGAAAAGCAGGTCCTTACTCCGTTCAAGCGCATCGTTTACACTTTCTACAGCGGCGAGACCAAAGTGCTGGCCGTAGAGCTTATGTCTGAACGCTGCTCGGCATACAAGTTCCGCAATGACTGCAAGAAAGCGGGCCTTGCGTATACCAGATTCTACATCGATCACTCGGGCTGGTGGAATACCCGGAGCTACGTTGTCCGGCGTATGAAGGAAGCTCTGAACTGACCGTTTTAATTCCGTAAAAAAGCAGAGAGAGAACGCCATGCGCCTGCGGCGGACCCGGCGCGGAATATCGATATAACGCTTCGCAGGCAGCGTTTCCGCGTACGGTCTTGTATAATCCCATAATTAATGGGATTTAACGTCTTCTCTTTCTGCTTTTTTCCATAACTTAAAACTTAAAACTTAAAACTTAAAACTTAAAACTTTTAACTTATCACTGATTTCATGTCTCTTTTGTCTTCGCTGGGAGATCCCTCCGTTTGGGAGCATTTTTACGAATACAAACTGTCGCTGGCCGTGCCGAAGGATTTTACGCGCGAGCTGAGATCGTTTATTGACGAAAAGCGGTATCTGAAAGTTTATGAGTCGATCTGTGCCGGAGAGAAGTTTCCGCTGCCCCGCAAAGCCGTAATATCCAAAATGGGCTCCACTAAAAAACGCGTAGTATATACGTATCCGGAGCCCGAAAACACCGTACTTAAACTGCTTACATATCTGCTACTGCGCAAATATGACGGTCTGTTCACTCCGGGGCTGTATTCGTTTCGCCCGGGCAGGACCGCCAAAGAAGCGGTGCGCCGGCTGCTGCGGATCGGCGGTCTGGGCTCGATGTACGCCTATAAAGTCGACATTCATGATTATTTTAATTCGGTGCCGGTGGAGATGTTATTGCCGCAGCTGGAAGACGTGCTGGGCGACGAAGCGGAGCTGTATGGGTTTCTGACGGCGCTGTTGACCGAGCCCTGCGTGCTGGAGCGCGGCCGTCCCGTAGCGGAACGGAAGGGGATAATGGCCGGAACACCGTTGTCCGCGTTTTACGCGAATCTGTTTCTGGCGGGACTTGACCGCCATTTCGAAGACGCGGGCGTGATCTACTCGCGTTATTCCGACGACATCATATTGTTCACGGAAACGCCCGAAGAACTGCGAAATTGCGAACTTTACGTAGGCGCGTACCTGGACGGCTGCGGACTGGAGGTCAATCCTTCAAAAGAGGAACGGTACGCTCCCGGCGAAGGTTTCACGTTCCTGGGGTTCCGCGTGGACGGGGACAAAGTGGACATTGCCCCCGCGACGCTCAAAAAACTTAAGCAGAAGATGCGGCGCAAACGCGACGCGCTCGGGCGCTGGTACAAGCGAAACGGCTATGACGGCGGCAAGGCGGCCAAGGCCTTTATACGCGTATTCAACCACAAGCTGCTGGAATCCCCCCGGGACAACGAACTCTCCTGGTCCTGCTGGTTTTTCCCCGTGATCAATACCGCTGAGAGTCTCCGCGAGATCGACAGCTACGCGCAGGACTGCCTGCGGTACCTGGTGAGCGGCACTCATACGAAAGCGCGCTACAATGTGCGCTACGATGATCTAAAAGCCCTGGGCTACCGGTCGCTGGTGCATGAGTTCTACCTGCATACAGAGCAGGAACGCGCACGTTGCCGTAACGCCGGACC
>JAFZSK010000086.1 GCA_017620915.1 Clostridia bacterium
ATCCGCAGCGTAACTTCGAATCGCCTCACCCACACTGTCCTCCAGTTCGGCAGCGGCAGTCCCGATCATATGCGCTTCCAGCGTCGCGGAGAAATCCGCGGAGTTGTAGAGAGAAAATACCGAAGTATTTTTGCCCGATACCGGATACTCTCTCCAGAAGCGCTTCTGATTGGCGGAGATGAGCGCGGGGACACGGTAGCCGGTGGTGCCGGCCAGCGCTACCGCCGCTTCCGGAACCAGCGCGTACAGCGCCAGCTGCACACGGATCTGATCTTCCATCAAAATGTCGCTTTCCGTATAATCCTCCGGATCGTAATCGCGGACGCGGATAGCGAAGCCCAGTGTCTTGACACCGATATTGTGATTATACGGATCCTTTTCGTTGCCGGAACTGAAGCGCGGAAAATGCGCGAACTCCCAGGAGAAGCTCTCGTCTTTCAGCACATCTTCCCAGTGGCGCAGATCCGAATGGGAGATCACGACAATTGCGCTCTGCCGGAGTTCCTCGCCGGTCAGTTCGGCCGGAGTCTTTTCGGAAAGCAGTCCTCCGGCAATGAAGTCTTCTGCCAGCATTTTAAGTCCGGAGGATACTTTGGGATCAGTAAGGTTCAGCCGCGTTTCACCGGTCTTCTCGTCGGCAACTTTGAAAAGATCACCGCCGCCGCCCAGCGCAAAGGCGCCCCAGACTGAGAAATCGGTGTAGTCCATCACTACCGGTGCGGCAACGCCGGCCTCTTTCAGCAGCCGCGCGTCCTCCAGCACATCATCCCAGGTCCACTTGTCGGAAGGAACGCTGATCCCGTTCTGCTCAAACAGATCCAGATTGATCAGCACCGCTTTGTTCTCGTATTCCGTAGGGATCATGTACAGACGGTTCTCGTAAAGCGCGTCCTCGTATGCCGCACGGAAAAAGTCAGTATCCGGGTAAAGCTTTGTGAAGTTGCCTGAAGTATATTCCACCAGGTTCTTGCAGTACGGGGACAGGTTCACGACGTACCCTTTTTCCACATACTTGGCCAGACGGTCCGAATCCACCAGGAACACGTCGCCGATGGTGCCGTTCTCCACACGTTCGTCCAGAGTGGCAAAATATTCGTCGTAGGTGTATTCATTGTCGTTGTACACTTCTACGCCGGGATATTGCAGCACGTACTCCTGAATGAACATGAACGCGGAAGTATCGTTCGGCGCCGTACGGTAGGTCGACAGCGTGACGATGCCGCCCAGTTCTTCGGGCGAGGGCTTAGGCGTAACGAAAATGTCGGATTCGTCCTTTTCTTTCTTTTTTTTGCTGTCATTGCACGCCGCGAAGCAGGAAAGCAGCAGTGCGGCCGCCAGCAGCAGGCAGAGGTTGCGTATAAAATGTTTTTTCATATCTTTTCCCCTCCCCTTATTCGATAACACCGATACGTTCGATACCGGCCGCCAGTTTCTTCTGACCGACGATGAATACGATCAGTACGGGCAGCAGCACCAGCAGACAGCCGGCGAACAGTGTGGGCTCGGTCATGGCCTTGCCGATACCGCCTTCCGCGGCGCCGGAGTCACCGACCAGGTCAGCGAAATATTGACGTATATGCTGAAGCTTAGGCTGAAGCGTCAATACTTTGTCTTTGTACATGTACATAGGCGCTTCGTAGTTGTCGTTCCAGTGCCACACGAATGAGAATATGAACACGATGGCGAACGCCGAACGCACCAGCGGCAGCATTATCTGCAGGAACACGCGGAACGGGCCGGCGCCGTCAATGCGCGCCGCGTCGTCCATCGCGTCCGGAATACGCTGGAAGAAGTACATGTAGATCAGTGCGAACAGACCGCCTCTGATGCCCAGACCGAAAATACAGGGCAGCAGGATCGGTACGAACGTGTTGATGAAGCCCGCTTTGGACCAAATACCATACGTCGCGATGATCATAGTCTGCGGCGGAATGAGCAGCGCCAGTATGACGGTTATGAACACGATATTGCGGCCTTTGAATTTGAACCTGCCCAGCGCGTAGCCGATGATGGCGCAGGATATGCTCTGCAGGATCGCACTGCCGAAAGACGTGACGCAGGTATTGAGGAAGGAGGACATGAACACCTTCTCGCCCGTGTCGCCTTTGAACATACCGAAGTACGCCAGTGCCTTGAACGCGTCGGAATAGTTTTTCCAGTGGATGCTGGTGGGTATCCATTTGACAGTGGGGTCCATGTAATCCTGGAAGCTCATCATCGACGTGGTGAAGATGTAAATGAACGGCAGGATAAACAGGTACGCCAGCTCGATCAGCACGAAATACAGGAACACACGGCCGATGATGAACTTAAGCTTCTTTTTAGCCATGTAGCCCAGATTGCGGTACTTGTCGACGAGCCCGCGGAACCAGTCGGCGATCTTACTGAAGAATGCTTTCATCTCAGCCACCTCCTGGTCAGCAGGATAAAGATCAGAATTACGAGCAGCGTGGCCAGCATGTACATCCAGCTGAGCGCGGCGGCAACACCGTACTTATTGCCCGCCTGATTCAGGTTGCTCAGCAGGCTCATTACAGGGTTGCGGGCGTCAACGAACGTATCCACCAGCGCGTACACGCAGTTCAGAATTACGAACGGCGAGATGTACGGCAGCGTGACGTGCCAGAACGACTCCCACGCGGTGGCGCCGTCCAGTTCCACGACCTCGTACAGGATCGCGGGCACGCTCTGCAGCGCCGCCAGGAAGATCAGGATCTCCACGCTGCTGGCCCACATTATCGTACCGATCTGCCCTATTATATTCCTACCGAATATCTTGTATACGAACCCGAATGTCTGTGACGAAGTCAGCGTTGAGAACACGCTGATGCTGCCGACTTCGTCGCTGAACAGATACGACATTATGACGCCGGCCAGAATTACCGGGATGAAGAAGATGACTCTGAATATCGTTCTCCCCGGGAAATCCTGTTTTAACAGCACCGCCACGAACAGCGCGAATGCCACGACCACCGGTACTTTGTACAGCGACTCCAGGAAGGAGTTGAACACCACTTCGCCGTATGCAGGATCCTTGACCACTTCGACGTAGTTGTCAAATCCCACGAACTGGCTGTCGCCGTCAAAACCGAACGGGTCGGTCAGCTTCGTCTGGTAGAAGCTGGTTCTGACAGAGAGGAACAGCGGTAGCACCATAAGCAGCAGGAATCCTACGATCCACGGGAGCGAAAACGCCCAGCCTTCAAGTCCGCGCCGCCGTTCAAACGACCCGAACTTGATGGTATTCTTATGGGCAAGCAGCTTTTTTTGCTTTACAGGTTTCTTTGCCAATTTGGACCCCCCCTTAACCGACCACGAGATAATTCATCGCGCCGACGACTTTTCCGTCGGGAAGCGTGTAATCGGAACCGGTGTAGTTGACGTACACTTTCGCACCGCTTTCATATTCCGTGCAGAATACGTCGGTGTACTTATCCAGTCTGTAGTGATTGGTTATGAACTGTGTTGAGAACGGTTTCACAGACTCTTTCACGGCATTGTACGATTCGATGATCTCATCCTTGAGCAGATCGAACTCACCTTTGTACAGGAACGAGTAGTCCGTGTACATCAGCAGGTTGATCTCATTCTTGGTAACTTCATAGGATACATTGGCCCCGTATTCCAGCGCTTTGAGCAGCGCGACTTTGGGCTGATCCTGCGTGTTGATCGCGTCTGTGTAGTACTCGACCAGGCCGTGGTAAACGATCTGAACGAAGGGCACCTGCTCGTCGAAGATGATTCGCGACGATTTGTTCATCGGAATATCATCCAGCGTATCTGCGAACGCGACCGCGAAATCGTTGCCGTAATAAACGGAGACGTGTTCGAAGTTGTTCTTATACTTCTTGATCCACTCCACGAACAGCGACTGTGCGTTGGCGCGCGTGAGTGCGTTCTTCTCGTTGTAGTCCGTATAGAGCGTATCGCCCAGCTGCTGGAGAACGACGTCCGTCGTACCGTAATCTTTCAGATTTTTGATCTGTTTGTCCATCAGCTTGTTATTGAAATACTTCGGGCTCATGTAATATCCGTAGCGGTACAGACGGCCGTACGTAGTGTTGCCGTAGTAATTCAGGTAGAACGTGTTGGGTTTCTTGACGACGGAATTTCGGAGCGTGGCGCCGGATGCGGGGCTGCCGTAGATGTACAGCAGATTGTTGTCCAGTGCCAGGGACATGTTGTTGTTCTTTATCCAGCTGTTCAGGGACTTGAGACCCTTCTTGCCGCCGAAATCGCTGTCAACGGTATTCTTCTTCGTCGTATTCCAGAAGTAACCGTGATTCATCCAGCCCTTCAGCGTGAGTCTCAGGTCGGTCACGCCCGCGGCCTCCAGTTCCTCGCTTATGGACTTGACGTCATCGAAACTGGTGAGCACTTTCATCTGGTTCAGAATACCGCCGGAAACCGTTTCGGCGCCCATAAAGAACCGCACGTTCATCGGAGCTTCGGATTCGGTGAGCTTAGTCTTCTCCACGCCCCACTGCTCCTTCCATTTATTCAGGAGCAGATCCCGGGTCCTGTTCGCCACATCTACATAAGTAAACGCGGTGGGATTATTATCATCAGGCGTGAATTCGGGTTTGGACTCAAAGTAGATATGCTGTTTCGCGTCGCCGATCTGCTGGTCTTTTATGACCATTACGAACTGCGTGCCGTCCTTCGTCAGCTGCTGACGGTAGAAGTACCGGTACGTGAATTCAAAGTAGATGGAGTAGAACGGCAGGCTCTTTACGCCCGGGTTGCCGATCTTGAGTTCCGCGTTGGTCTCGCCGGTGTCAATGAAACCGGTCAGCATGTATTCGTTGTCAATGATGCCGTACGCGCCCATCGTCAGTTTTTCATTACTGTAGTCCGGGGCGTCCATTTCATCGAACGTAGCATCCATGCCGTATATCTTCTTGGAATACTCCGAATAGTTGGATACGCGGGCAACGTCGAAATACGTCAGCGCGCCGGAACCGTCCGGGCTGACAAAGTATCCGGCATCGCCGTTACGGTGCGCGCCGAGATACGGCAGCACGCCGAGCGCGCACAGGAACGGACGGCGGTCATCTTCTTCTCCGACCAGCGTTTCACGCTCATTGATGGCGTTGAACGGGATATTGTAAACCAGCGCGTTATCCTCGATCGTGATCTCCACTATGAAGCTCAGATCCAGATCGCCTACCTCATAAAGCAGCTGCACGCCGTTTTTGATGAAGTAAACAGTCTTGGTCACTTCCTGCATCTGGTTGATGCCTTTGGTGAAGCCGCCTTCCAGGCCGGACTTGGTGTATTCGATGAATACGGGCGAAGTCAGGATCTGGCCGGTCTCAGTGCTTCTGTTGTACAGATTGATATCGGATGCGATCTCGTTGCCGTCCCCGTCCACCGTATTCTCGTATATCGGTTCCGGATAGCTGCGGAACACTCTGCCCGTTGACAGATCCTGTATGATGAACAGGTCGTCGCGGGGCGAGTAGCCGAGGCGCAGTTTGCCGTTGTCCGCGAAGATCGTCATACCGGCGTCGGACATCAGCTGGCCGTTGATGCCTTTTGTTGCATCCACCGGAGCCGCGTCCGATTTGGCGTACGCCGACGTGTCGAATTTGATATTCTTATTATTGCCGAACGCCGCTTTAAGTATGATGAACGCGACAAGAATGATGATCACCAGCGGGATGATCACTTTCAGCGCCGACTGCCAGGTCAGCTTTTTATCGACGCGGTCAAACTTCTTTTGAAGCTTCTTCGCGGCTTTTTCTTCCGCGGTCAAAGGAGCAGCCTTTTCCTTGACTTTCCTGGTTTTCTCAGTTTTTTCAGACAAGATAACTCAACTCCTTCGCAAACTGAACAACAAAGTTCATCAATTGACTGAAGAGGCCATACACTATCATGAATAGCAGCGCGACCAGTCCGACGCCGATGATCGTGATGAATGTTACTACCACCGCTTTCACCGGATGGAAGCCGTGTACCGATTTGATGCACAGGTAGACCAGAATGCCGACCCAGACGTAGATCAGCGTGTGGACCAGGTTGTACAGCGAAGCTTCGTCATTGGTCAAAAGGTTCGTAAGCAGCGACAGCGGAAGCGTGAACAGCAGTAGCGGTATGTGGCAATACGCGCCGCCGATATACACATCGCGCAGGCGGCCTTCACCGTACATAATGGTGGTCACGCCGTAGTTGACAATACAGACAACGAGCCAGGGCAGCACCGCGGTGAGCAGCAGCATGCCGGGTTTGATGAATTCCTTCGGCGTACCGCCGCGGTAGATGAAACTCACGCAGTACGCGGAAACAACATTAATGACCGCCCAGAGCACCATGATCACGATCATGTCGATGTAAGAACCTTTATTCTCGTATCTGATACCCTCAAACGTGTCGATCGGATGGCGCAGCACGTTCTTGCAACGCTGCCAGAATTCCTTGACCGGAGTAAGGAAATTCTTTTTCTCCGGCGGCGGACCGTACTTGCGCCGTCTCGCCTGTTTGATCGCGATCAGTACGAGCCAGAGCACGACTACTCCGACCAGCACGGAAGCGATCCACGGGAAGTTCTGACGCAGATATTCGGCGCGGATCTCTTTAAAGGCCTGAGACGCCAGCGCGGCATCTTCCGCCTCATAATATTTATCCAGCGCTTTATCGTACTCTTCCTCGCGCATGTAGATAGTGCCTTCGTTTTTCAGCGCCAGGTTGTAGTAACTGTCGCGGTCCAGCACTTTCTCCCACAGCGGGAACGCGTCCGTGTACTTGCCTTTGGCGTACATGGCGTTGGCGTTGTGGATGCCCTCGGCAAATTCCGTGCTCCGGAACACGGTGATCGTACCGGAACCCTTGTTCAATACGTACACGCGGCCCTGGCTGTCTACTTCGAGACCGGAGGGCAGCGAAAGCTGACCGTAGCCGTTGCCGTTGGTGGAAAACGCGAACAGGTTGATGCCGTTTTCGTCGTATTCGTAAATACGGCCGTACTGCTGGTCAACGATCAGCATATTGTTGAGGTTGTCAACGGTCACGTCGCAGAATATCTGCGCCGCGGCGCCGCCGAACGATGAAGTGATGTATGTGTCGCGGAAGTCGTAGCCCGCGTACACGACGTCGGAACCGCCGGCGTTGATCTTACGCACCTGAGGCGGCGTTACCGTCGTGGTGGTCGCGTAGATGTAGCCGTCGTCACTGGCGTAGATGTTGTTGAACGAATACGGCAGCGTGACAACGGTACCTTTACGGTCTTCTCTGTCCCACAGCAGGCGGGCAATGGATTCCCACACGGTCAGCGAAACTTTGTTGGCGCCGAAGTACTGACGGAACGTACCGTCGCTGTCCAGCATCAGAATACCGTTGGAGTCGGAGGAGTTGGCCACGTAAATGTAGCCGCGCGTATCCTTCGTTACTTTCAGCGGCATGTAGTTGAAATCCTCGGACAGGATCGGGTTGGACGGCGACGCGTATGAATATTTGAAGAAACCGTACTTGGTGAATTCCACCAGGCGGTTGTTGCCCGTATCGGCCACCAGTATAGTGCCGTCATCGTCAACATAAATACCCTTCGGCATGCGCATCGCGGACATGTCGCCCGCCGCGTACGTGGAATCGCCTTTGATGATCTTGTTGAGCTTGTACTCGCCGTTCTCATCGATGGGGTTGATGATGACGATCCGGTCGTTGGCCGTGTCGGCAACATAGATCATGTCGTTGCCGTCAATGAAAATATCCTCGGGGCTGTTGAGGCGGCCCTCCTCGGTGGTCTTGAAGTCGATCACCGTCAGCACCTCGTACGGCGCGGGAATAGTGTACGCGCCGTTGTCCCCCAGATAATAGCTGGCGTACGGCTCTTTGGCCTGGAGTGAGAGCCCGCAGGAAAGCAGTATACTCAGCAGGAGCGTTAGGATCAGAAACCTGGTAAGTCGCTTTTTCATTATCCCGACCTCCTTATTTAATACCCGAGTGCGCCATCGTATCCATGACCCGGCTCTGCTGGATCACGAAGATGATGATGCTGGGGAACGTCATTATAAGAGCCGTAACGCCCGCCACGCCCTGACGCGCGATACCGCCGCCGATGGTGGACATGAAGAAACCGAGCGAACGCAGCTGCTCTTTATAAATGTAAGTAGTTGATGTACCGGACTCGTTCCAGATACCGCCGAAGCACAGGATTATGATGGTCGCCTGTGCGTTTTTCAGCAGCGGCAGCGCGATCTTGGTGTACAGCTGCCATTCGGAGGCGCCGTCGATCTTGCCGGCTTCGAAGATCTCGTTGGGCACCTGATCCATGAACTGTTTCATCAGGAACAGGGCCGTAGAGTTGGCCAGCCCTGGTATGACGAATACCAGGTATGTGTTGTCCAGATGCAGACCGGTAATGATCAGGTACAGGGGAATGCCCGCCGCGGAAGCGATGAACATCAGGGAGTACGTGACCATGTTAAACAGGAATTTCTTGCCCGGGAAATCGTGCTTGGACAGCGGGTAGCAGGCCATAGTATTGACCCAGACCAGGAAGAACAGGTACGCCACGGTGATCAGCACGGTGTTGAACAGGTATCTGGAGAAAGGCACCAGACTGTTCGACGTGACCTGTGACAGCATCTTGAAGTTGTCCAATGTAGGGTTGCGCACAAAGAACCGGGGAGGATAAAGGAACAGTTCCTCGGGCGGTTTGAACGCGGTACACACCAGGTATACCAGCGGCAGCATCGAGACGAGACCAGCCAGGGACAGCAATACAATAATGACACGTCCGCCGACGTCTTTGCGTTTTTTTGCTCTCTTTAAATAATCAACGTCAACTTGATCTACTCTCAGCATGCTTATCACCCCTTATCAGAAAGAATCTTGAATGCGGCACGGCCGAGTCCGAAGATCAGCAGTGAAAGCACCACGGCGATGGCGGAAGCGTAACCGACTTCAAATCGCGTACCGGAGTAGTCGCTCAGGTGGAGCATGACCGTAAGGCCGGCGTCTTCAGGCGTCGGGTGACCGGCCAGCGTGGCACCTACCGAAAGCGAACCGGTGATCTGCAGCACGGCGGCAAACAGCAGCTGCGGCATCGTCTGCGGAATATCAACGTAAAGCAACCTCTGGAACCGGGACGTTACGCCGTCGACGGCGGCCGCGTCGTACAGTTCCTTGTCCACGTTGGTGAAGCCGGCGACGAAGGACAGGAAGCCGGTGCCCAGCGACGACCAGAGCGCTACGATAATACCTACCGGCATTATCCACTTAACGTCCTGCAGCCACTGCACCGGGTCTGAAATAATGTTGAGCTTGAGCAGCAGCGAGTTCAGATAACCGGTACTGTCGTTGGAGAACATTACCGCCCACACGACCGACATGGCGATGGCGCTGGTCAGCGACGGCGCGTAGAACGCCAGCGTGTATATCGGTCTCACTTTCGACGGCACCTGGTTGATGAACCACGCGAAGAAGTAGGATGCAATGTACGCCGTGGGACCTACGATGATGGCGTAGTACAGCGTATTGCTGAACGCTTTCAGGAACAGCGAGTCGTCAACGAACAGATACCGGTAGTTCTGCCAACCGGTGAACACCGGGCTTTCCAGTATGTTCCAGTAGCAGAAGCTCAGCGCCAGCGAAGCCAGCAGCGGCAGCAGTGAGAATGTGATGAACAGAATGAAGAAAGGCGCTACCAGACCGTAGGACATTTTGTGCGTCCAGATCTCGTGCATAGTGTAGCCGAAGCGCTTTTCGACATTGAACAACCTTTTCTTGGGCTGGTCGGAATTTTTGGCAACTGCTGCAGTTTCTTTTTTTGCAGAATTCTTTTTGCTCATATTTCCCCACTCCCCTCCTTACGGCGTCACAGTTTCGCGGAGCACGGAACCGCCTTCGGGGATCTTGTACTCCTTCTGCTTACGCTTCATTTCTTTATTGATCTCTTTGATCGCGTCTTCCAGCGCCACGCGGGCGTTCTTGCCCTGCAGCACCGTCTGGTTCAGCGCGGTGACCAGATAACGGCTGGTGTAGTAGCCGCCCAGCGTGCTGGGAGATTCCTTCAGCCATTCCCATTGATCATATATGACGTCAAGTTCTTCCATCGTGTAAGGCAGCGTGGAAACGGCGTTCTTGTTGGCCGGATTCCAGCGGGAGGCAACGCCGAACGTCGCTTCCACTTCCCTGCCGTATTCCGCCTGCACCGCGTCGGAAGACCACCACTGTATGAACTGCCAGGCTTCCTCGGGATGCTTCGTGCTGCTGATAATGATGTTGCAGGAGCCGGCTCCGCCGTTGGAACGGTCTACCACGACCTCGCCCTCATCGTTCAGGACAGTATGGCCGGGCACGGGCAAGATCTTCCACTTACCGTTCAGTTCCGGAGCGGAATACTTAAGCTTGCAGTAGAAGCCCATGTCACCGATACCTACCGGCATCTCGCCGTTCTTAAAGCGCATGTAGAAGTCCGCGGCATATACGAAGTTATACTGGAGATACAGGTTGGCGTATTCCACAAACGCGTCGTACGCGGCCTCGGTGTTGAGTCTGGACGTCAGGCCATCCGGATCGTAGAACTCACCGCCGTGCTGATACAGGAACGGAGAGTAGTTGCCCACGCCGTACGGGAAGTAAAAGCTGTAACCGTCTTTAGTAAGGATCGGCACCAGGTCGTATACGTCTTCCCAGGTATCGGGAGGCGTCACGTCAAGTTCCGAAAGAATGTCGGTGCGGTAGAACAGCGCCGCCCAGTTCTGCGTCTCCGGGAAGCCGTAATGCTTGCCCTGATACAGGTACGGGACCAGCTCCTCTTCGTAGAACGAATTGGCCACCAGCTCATCGAAACCCTGTACATGGGTGCCGTTTTCCAGATCGTACGACTCTTTGAAGTTCTCCATAGGCAGCAGCGCGCCTCTTACGGAGAATTCGAACGGGATACCGGCACCGATGGCAATTGCCAGATCCGGCGCGGTACCGGCAACGTAGCGGGTCATGATCAGACCTTCGGAACCGTTGACCATGTTGATATTCACTTTAACGCCGTAGTCCGGCGTAAACTGTTCGGAGACCAGGTTGCGCAGAATGTCAACATACTCACGGCCGCGGGAAACGTACACCTCAAGAGTGACCATATCTTTCTTGGTCTTTTCGCGCTGTCCTACGGAAGAATAATCTTTAATGAATGTATCTTTAAAGCGCACCAGGCCAACGTAGAAATTCTGCCAGGAGTTGCTGCGGGCTTTTTTGTAGTTGTAGCCTTTGGCGGAAAGCTCCATGTAATCCACGGTAATGGCCTGCTCGCGGATGGCGACCAGCGTGTTGCTCAGACCGGTGAGCGCGCTGTTGATATCGTTCAGCGAGATCGGCACTTTCTCCATGTCGTCCGCCATCTTCTTGAACAGTTCCAGCGCAACTTTAACTGCGGAACCGTACGAAGGCAGTTTGCCGCCGTTGCACTTGGAAATATCGGAATAGCATTTGGAGAAGAGTTCAACGTATTTGTCCAGGTCTTCCTGCAGATCGGGAATGTTCTTTTCCAGATCCCAGTCGCGGTTGCGGTCGACAACATATCCGCCGGTAGAACTTCTGGTAGAGGAAGTGATCCGCGCGACCTGGTTGATCAGATCGGTGATGGAATCCATCGACGACTCAATGGAATAATATGTATGTCTCAACGGACCGAGTTTGTTGGTGACGGAAATGGTGTGCTCGCCTTTGGTAAGGTAGAACAGGTAGGGCGAGTTGTCCGGCATCTTGAGCGCGTCTCCGATCCAGCCGTCAGCATACGGGAAGCAATATTCGCTGAGTTCTGAGAACGGGATCTCGCCGTCAATTTTAATATCTTTGTAAGCCGCCACGTTGGTGGTCATAGACTCGTAACGGAAGCCCAGCTGATACCAGCCGTCTTCGGGAACCTCAAATGTCCACTGTACGGAGTCGCCGCCGGTGCTCCAGCGCTCGCCGCCGAACACGTTGTAGCGCGTGACTTTGAAAGACTGAGGCGAGGAGCAGTAGTCATTGTCGTATTCCATCCGGATACTGACGCTCGAAGTGTAGTCGGGATCTTCCAGTTCGAAACGGATCACTTTGCCGTTATACGTGCTGTTTATGCCGCCGTTGGCGCTCACGTACTCATCGTAGGACTGCAGCACCTGCGGAGCCGTGAACTTGATCGCGCCGATCGCGCCGGGCTGGTTGTAGAAGTGCAGCGTGATCTTGCGGGTACCGGCCTTCATATACATTTTATAATTATTCCGGTACACGCCTTCGGGATTGGACATGGTCACATGCTGCCAGCCCAGAAGTTCCTGGGATTTAGGACGGATCTGGTTGCCCGAAATGTCGAGGTTCTCGGAAAGCACCGTATTATAGAACCCGTACATACGCTTAAGGGTCATATTGCTGGCGTTTTTGAAGGGCAATTTATTGTCGATCGTGATACCGACGTACATGTCGGAATCTTTCGCCGGCAGGATGAGGTAGTCGAGGTCAAGCGAATACAGCGCGGACTCCGGAACGTCAATAGTGAACGTCACATACGTGCCGTCGGCTTCGGTATAGATCGCGTCCGGGAATCCGGTGCAGTCGACCGTTACGTCCGTTTTCTCACGGTAGTCGTGGAACTTGATGCCCTCCTCATAACCTTCATATTCGGTCAGCCGGATGAACGTTCCGCCGTCAACACCCTCGAGAGAGTTCATGTCGACAACGATGTCCTCCCCTTTGTAATCCGTATACCCCTTCTGCTTGTACTTTGTAAGTACCTTACCGTACTCGAGCAAGCTGTTATCCAGACGGTTCTCCGTGGACAGGAACGGGTTGAACTCCATTTCATCCACATTCTCCACCACAAACTGTTTGGCGCCGACCTTGCGGTTGCCCCGCGATATCAGCACGATCAGCAGGATGGCTACCAGCACCGCCAGGATGATCGATATGCGAATGATCTTCTTTTTCTTCTTGTTCATACGCTCAACCTTCCCGTGACTGAGTAGAATTGCATAGCACAAATTTCGTGAGCCTCCCGGTCCACGATAACTTATGCAATATAAACAAAAACATTATACTGTTTTTGTGAACAAGTGTCAACAATTGTTTTTTCTTTTATAGAATCAGGTTTTGTCTTTGAATAGAATTAGGCTTAGCCTCTAAATAGAATGAGGGAAACTGCGGAATCGCCTGCGGCGATGAATTTTCACGCGATGAGGTCGCCGCTCCATATCGCGCGTGAGATTCGCGGCCGATCAGGCCGCACCACAATTTTCTGATTCTATACGGGCACTGAATCTAATTCTATTCAAGGAAGCTCTTGACATTATCGCGATTTGTGATATGATTATATATGCGTAGAGGCGCGTCGAATCATCAGTAGACGGCACAGGGCCTGCGGACAGCGTTGAAGACAGGGCCGGTCGAAAGGGATCGACGCCGAAGGCCCGGCGAAGCCGCACGTCAGGCCTGGTCCTTCCGGGAATACCGGCCGGACTGTCAGCGCGCAGGCAGAGCAGGCGCGGTGGAGAGCTATGCGTTGACGCTGTAAAAGTGCGAGGAACGCAGAACTCCACGCCGTCGGGACCGCCTGGCGGCTGTTATTTTATTGCCAGAAGGAGTTCGAACATGAAAGACCGTTACAATGTGGGTATCATCGGCGCCACCGGCATGGTGGGACAGCGTTTTATGCTGCTTTTGGAGAACCATCCGTGGTTTGACGTAAAAGTATTGGCCGCCAGCGCCAGATCCGCGGGCAAGCCGTATACCGAGGCTGTCGGCCCCAAATGGTCGATGACCGTACCGATCCCCGACAAATATAAAGACATGCGCGTGAAAGACGCTTCCGCCGACGCCGAAGAGATCGCCGGCGAAGTGGATTTCGTGTTCTGCGCCGTGGATATGAAGAAAGACGAGATCAAGGCGCTGGAAGAGCGCTACGCCAAACTGGAATGTCCCGTCATTTCCAACAACAGCGCGAATCGCTTCACGCCGGACGTGCCTATGATCGTGCCGGAGATCAACCCCGAACACGCGGCGGTCATCGAATTCCAGCGCAAACGGCTGGGTACGAAGCGCGGCTTCATCGCGGTCAAATCCAACTGCTCGCTGCAGAGCTACGTTCCCGCGCTTCATCCGCTGCGCCGGTTCGGGCTCTCCAAAGTACTGGTATGCACATATCAGGCCATTTCCGGTGCGGGCAAAACCTTCCGCACCTGGCCTGAGATGATCGACAACGTCATCCCCTACATCGGCGGCGAAGAAGAAAAATCCGAGAAAGAGCCGCTCAAACTGTTCGGACGGCTGGAGGGCGGCATAATTGTCCCCGCCGACTCCCCCGCGTTCACCGCCCAGTGTATCCGCGTGCCCGTATCCGACGGCCACATGGGCGCGGTGTTCGCGTCCTTCGACGAGAAATTGCCCCCGCTGCCGGAGATCATAGACATCTGGAACAATTTCGAAGGCGAAGCGCAAAAACGGAATCTGCCCAGTGCGCCGAAACAGTTCCTTAAATACTTTGACGAAGACAACCGCCCCCAGACCGGACTTGACCGCATGCGCGAAAACGGCATGGGCGTATCCATCGGGCGGCTGCGCGAAGATACACAATACGACATCAAATTCGTCTGCCTCTCCCACAACACCATACGCGGCGCGGCGGGAGGCGGCGTGCTCATGGCCGAACTGCTTACCAGCATGGGATATATGGACTGATCGGAGGGTATACTTATGAAAAAACCGGTATTCACCGGCGCGGGCTGCGCCATCGTAACGCCGTTCAAAGGCATCAACAACGCCGAGGTCGATTTCGACAAACTCGGTGAGCTTATCGAAATGCAGATCGCCGGTCACACCGACGCCATCGTCATCTGCGGCACCACCGGCGAATCCTCCACGATGCCCGACGCCGAGCACCTCAGCGTGATCGAGTACGCGGTCAATAAAGTCGCGGGCCGGATACCGGTCGTCGCGGGCACGGGCTCCAACGACACGCTGCACGGCATCAACCTGAGCCGCGAAGCCGTACGCCGCGGCGCCGACGCGCTGCTGCAGGTCACGCCGTACTACAACAAAGCCACGCAGAAAGGGCTGATCAAGCATTACAACGCAATTGCCGCCGCGGTGGACGTACCGATCATACTGTACAACGTGCCTTCGCGGACCGGGGTCAATATTGCCCCCGACACCCTCAGAGAACTCTCGAAGATCCCCAACATCAACGGCATCAAAGAATGCAACCTCGCCCAGGTCACCGAAGTACACTGCAAATGCGGCGACGAGCTGAACATCTGGTCCGGCGAGGACGGACAGGTGTCAATGATGCTGGGCGCCGGTGCTCAGGGCGTGATCTCCGTAGTGTCCAACGTTTACCCGCAGATCATGCACGACATGGTCATGAAATACAAGAGCGGCGACGTGCGCGGCTCCTGGGCGCTGCAGGCCAAAACGCTGGGACTCGTGAAGGCGCTGTTCTGCGAGGTCAACCCGATCCCGGTCAAAGAAGCACTCAACCTCAAAGGTTACAACGTAGGCGGCTGCCGGCTGCCGTTGTGCGAGATGGAAGACAAGAACCGCAAACTGCTGGCGGACGCGATCATAGAATTCGAGGCGAAGCTGTAATGGGGCTGAAGATACTGTTGTCCGGCGCGCTGGGCCGAATGGGCCGGGCCGTGGCCGCACAGGCCGAAGCAAAGAACGCTCAGGCTGCGGAAGCCGGCGAGCATGAGAACCTCACGAAGATCGTGTGCGGCGTTGACCCGTTTGCGGACAAATCACCGTTCTCCCCGGGTTTCCCGCTGTACAGCGATTTTGCGTCCGTGCCGGCGAACTGCGCCATAGACGTTATCATCGACTTCTCGCACTTCTCCCTCACCCGCGCGCTGCTGGAATTTGCCCGCGCCCGTAAACTGCCGCTGGTGCTGTGCACCACCGCGATCAGTACAGAGGACCTGGCGCTGGCCAATGAAGCCGCGAAAGAAATACCGGTGTTCCGCTCGGCCAATATGTCCGTAGGCATCGCGCTCCTCAAAAAACTGGTGCGCGAATCCGAAGCGTTTCTGGGCGACGATTTCGACGTAGAAATAGTTGAGAAACATCACAATCGCAAAGTCGACGCGCCCAGCGGCACGGCACTGGCGCTGGCAGACGCCGCTTCATCGGCGCGCGCGGGCGGTTTTGACTACGTGTACGACCGGTCGGCACGCCGCGAAAAACGCGGCAAACGCGAACTGGGCATCAGTGCGGTGCGCGGCGGCAATATTGTCGGCGATCACTCTGTTCTGTTCATCAGCGACAACGAGATCATCGAGCTCTCCCACAGTGCCCTCTCCCGCAGCGTGTTCGCGGACGGCAGTCTGCGCGCCGCGGCATTCCTGAAGGACAAGGCGCCCGGCATGTACGGCATGGACGATATGGTCTAGCGCCGGCGCCGCCGACCGTGAATAAAGCCGGGCCGCAAAACAGGCGGTCCGGCTTTTTATATTATGCGTCCCGCGCGGCGGTCAACGCCACAGCCCGGATACAAAATACAGCAGCACCAGCGCGGTGTACGCCGAGTAGAAATTGCCCTCCTCGTCGCGGCCGCGCTTTAATATGCGCTTTGCCTCCGTATCGTCCACCAGCGTATAGCCTTCGAAAAGTTCAGTGCCGCACAGGCCGTCGAAGTTGACCGAAATACCGCGCTCCGCGGAAGCGCGCACCACCGCTGCCACGATGCCGTTGCTCTCATCCGTCATGCCGGGCGAACTGAACAGCACCGGCGACAGCACGAACAGTCGGTCCCCCTGCGCTTCGTCAACGACAATCCCCGTCTCTTCCATAATTTCCCGCCTGCCCGCAGTCAACAGCGGCTCCGCTTCGGCGCGGTCCTCCGGGTCGATCAGCCCCGCGGGCGGCGACAACAGAAACCGGCCGCACGGATAGCGGTATTCGTAGTTGAGCAGCAGGCGGGCGTTGTCGCCGTTCCCGTCCGTAATGATAACTGCACATGTAACGGCGTCCGGCAGCATTGACCGCACTGCTTCCGGGGACATGGCCGCCACCAGGTCTTCGCGATCCCGGCGCGAAGCGATGAAATAATGCTGCCCCGGAGCATACCGGAGATCGTAGGCTTTAAGGAAACGGTTCTCCAGGAGCGGAAAGGCGTCTTCGGGTCGTATGATCGGTGCCTGTGTGTTGTCGTTTTTGATCATTTTACAGCCTCTTTTCGTACTCGTCTGTGATTCAGCCGCAGATCGAAATGATCGCGTCCGCGAAGATCTCCGCGCTCTTGTACAGTACATCCGTCAGCATGAACTCGTCGGGGCCGTGCATACGGTTGTCCACGCCCGGCATCGCACAGCCGAAGGCAACGCCGTTGTCGATGGTATGCACATACGTTCCGCCGCCGATGGCCAGGGGCTCCGCGTCGCAGTCCCCCGTCACGCGCCGGTAACTGGCCAGCAGTTTTTGCACGAACTCGGAGTCCCGGGGCACGTAATGGCACGGATTGAGCGCGGTTTCCGCGCTGTCCGCACCGGCTGCTTTGAACGCGTTACGCAGCACGCCCATGAAGTTTGCCTCGTTCGCCATGGCGGGCACGCGGCTGTCGATCAGCACGGTCAATTCGCCGTTTTCATAGTGCATCACGTTGAAGCTGGAACTGATCCGGCCGCTTTCCGCGTCCTGCATGTCGATGCCCGCCGCTTCGCCGTGGTGCACACCGAAGGGGTACAGTTTCGAGAAGCCCCGGAGCAGCGCAAGCACCGGATCCGCGGAGGGCAGCGCGGACAATATCTCCATCAGGCATGTGAGGCTGTTGACCGCGTTCTCCGGGGTGGAGGCATGGCCGCCCACGCCGCGGACGTCAACGCGCAGCGTATTGCCCCCGGTCTCCAGTTCCAGTCCGGCGCCGCAGCGCTTCGCGATCGCAGCCGCGACCCCCGCCGCTTCCGCCGCCGTAAAGCCGCCTTTGCCGCAGTCCAGTACGGCCACCGCCGAGAACGGCACCATGTTGCGGCGCAGGCCCGCGTGGATGCTGACCACCGGCGACGCGGCCGCGGCTTCCGCCGTAAACCGTTTCTTTATCTCTGTGCCGGCAATGCCCCGCTCCGCGTTGATAAGCGGATAGTCCGCATCCGGCGAAATGCTGTACCGTGCATGGGGCTCCCGCTCGAAATAATACTCTAAATCGCCGAGTCCCAGCTCTTCACAGCCGCCCAGTATGAAGCGCGCCGTTTTGCGCAGCGGGATGCCCAGTTCTTTTATGGCGCGCAGCGCGTACAATACCGCGATCGCAGGGCCTTTATCATCCGCCGAGCCCCGCCCGAACACCGCGCCGTCCTTAAGCACCGGTTTGAACGGATCCGTCACCGTCCAGCCCTCGCCGCCGGGCACCACGTCGAGGTGAGCCAGAATATCCAGCTCCCGCTCTCCGGTCCCCAGATCGGACGCGATCACGTAATTGTCGTAATTCGTCACCGCAAAGCCGTACTGCTCCAGCAGTTTTGTCCCCGCGTCCAGCGCCGCCGCCGAACCCGCGCCGAAGGGTTCCGCCGCCGTCTTAGTCTCTTCCGAATACGCGCTGTCGATGCGCATCAGCATAAACAGGTCGTCCAGCATCTGCTGTTTGTGCGCCTCGATATAATCGTGTATGCGCGCGTTGTACAATTCACTGCTCATCGGTATTGTCCGCCTTTCCTTCATCTATGTCCTTAATAATAAGCGTGAGGGTGCCGTCGGCTTCGCGGCGATATTCCATCGCTTTGGGGTTGTCGTACACTTTGACCGGTATCTTGATCTCGATGCCGTGTTTTGAATTGACCTTCTGCCGGGATATGCGCTTCACCAGTGTGGGCGGCACCGGCAGCGGCGCGTCCGTCTCCACCGGCAGCCGGTCGGCGATCTCCCGGAAATCCGGCGCCGCCTCCGGGAACTGCTCGGTGAAGTTTTCGAATATATTCTCCATTTTGAAGGAGTTCTGATTGGCCAGCTCGCGGCACATCAGTCCGGCCACGCGCGGCTTCATATCCACCGTTTCACCGTAATGCTCTTTGTACACACGCTCCGCCACTTTGCGCACCATATCCAGCTGCGTCTTCACCGAAAGCGTGTCGGTGACGCCCAGGATCACGGAGGAAATGTAAAAGTCTTTGACGCCGCCGATCTCGTATTTCTTTTCCAGTACGAGCACATCGCGGGTGTCGATATTGACGAAAAACGCCTCGTCCAGTTTGGCATTCTTGCCCGGGAGTATGCCCTGGTGCTTGACGAAGTTGATGGCGTTGGTGTGGGCGATCGCCCGGAACTCGTGTACGTACGAAGTTTTGTAGTTGAGCTTCATCACAGCCAGATAGTCGGCGCCGGCGATCTCCGCGGTCAATACGATAAGATCCCCCGAAGGGATCGATCCCGCGTCCTGCATCACGCCGAAAAACCGCCGCGCCAGTTCCTGCGAGAAGTCAATGAATTCGTGCCGCACGTCCGCCACATGACTGCTGACGAACCCGTCGCGCTCGAACGCGCATTTCTTGATGTCGTCGCTGTTGAAGGCTTTAACGATGTGCGCTTTCAGGTACTCTTCGGAATCATCGTCCAGCGCCGTGGGATAATTCGAAAGCACCGGCTCCGTGGCCTCCAGGTCCAGAAAGTGAATTATAACCTTTTCGATTTTTACGCTGTCAATGCTGATCAGTTCCGGCATATTCTGCTCCTTTTCGCGTATTGCCGCCGCAGCCGGACGTACCCGCCGCGGTCAATACCCCAGCAGCACCTCGCGGTTCGTACCGTAGAAAATATCGTCGCGCCCCGCCATCATTCGGCAGAACTCCTCAAAGCGCTCCCAGAAATCGTACACCTCGAATTCATACGCGTGGCCCCAGACGTAGAAGATCTGCGGATGATCCGGCTCGAGCGTCAGGAACTTCTCGCCCAGTTCGAACAGTTTCGCCTGCTCCAGGTGGAACACGGACGGATCGAACACCAGCAGTTCTGTCTGCGGTTCGAAGTTGTACGTGGACGTGGTGGTGCGGGAATATTTGACGCCGGTGCGTTCCGCAAGCACGCGGACAACGCGCTCGTCCATGCACCCCGTGCCGCCGGGATACGCCATGCCCACCACCTCGTATCCGGCCAGTTCGGAAAGGGCAATACGGTCCTCCTCCACTTCTTTCACGATCTCATCGTCCGTGAGCCGGTTCAGCGCCGGGTGATGCAGCGTGTGCACCGCCAGCTCGTGGTCCTTGTAAATTCCGCGCACTTCCTCCGGCCGCGGCTTCACGTGAGGCGTGGTCACGCCGTCCTGGAAAATGGAGTTTGCGTTGCCCAGCAGCCCGGAGTTGATATTGAACGTGGCCTTGAGCCCGTACTTGTTTAGGATCTTGATCAGCCGCCGGTCCTGCGTCACGCCGTCGTCGTAGCTGAACGTCAATGCTTTCAGTTTTCCGTCAAGATATTTCATGAGTGGCCTCCAGTCACTTTTACTATTCTGTACGCGTCGTTCCGCGTGAGTCCGTATTTTTCCATCGTGTCTTTCAGCGCCGCTTTCGGTGCCGCGCCGCGCGCGATCAGTTCTTCGTAAAACGCGCGCGCAACAGCTTCATCCGCCGGTCCGCCCGGAGCGGTGCCGGCCGTATCGTCCGCGCCCGCGATGCACAGCACGAATTCTCCCCGCGGCGGCTCGGTTTCGAAGCGGGCGATCAGTTCAGTTGCCGTCCCCCGGAGCGCTTCTTCGTGGGTCTTGGTGAGTTCGCGCAAGATCGCCACCCGCCGGTCCGGCTCGCCCGCGTCCGCAAACAGCTTTTCCAGTTCCGCCAGGGTTTTCAGTATCCGGTGCGGGGCTTCGTAACACACCGTGGTGCGCGGCTCTTTCCGCAGGCGTTCAAAAAACGCGCGGCGGCGCTTGTTGTCCGTGCCGATGAATCCTTCAAACACGAAGCCGTCCGTGGGCAATCCCGACAGCACCAGCGCCGTCACGCACGCGCACGGTCCCGGCACTACCGTCACTTCGATCCCGGCGTCAACGCAGCTTTTTATCAGCTCATACCCCGGATCGCAGATGCCCGGCAGGCCCGCGTCCGACACCAGCGCGATATCCGCGCCGGCTTCGAGCTTCGTCAGCAGTTCGGGACCGCGGCTCAGTTTATTGTGCTCGTAATAGCTCACCAGCGGTTTTTTTATGCCGAAATGCGTGAGCAGGCCGAGCGTGTGCCGCGTATCCTCCGCGGCGATCAGTTCAACTTCCGACAGGATCCGCAGCGCCCGCGCCGAGATGTCCTCCAGATTACCTATGGGCGTTGCCACCACGTACAGCATATCAGCAACCTCCGTAATTGTCCGCCATGAGCGGCGCCGTCACTTTGAGGCCTTTGCCCCCGCCCTTGCGGCCGGCGCACAGAAACATCACCGGCGGCGCGCTTAGGTCTGCGTGCACCATTGTCAGCTCGACAGGTTCCACCCCCGCCCCGCGCAGAGCGCCGAGCGCATCGGCGAGCCGGTCCGGCCGGTCCACCAGATACATCATCCCGTGATATTTGAGCAGCCCGGCCGCGGCAGCGATCATTTCCTCCTGCGTCCGGTACACTTCGTGCCGGGCCGCCGCGATCCCTCCGGTATCATTCCTTAGGCCGCTCCCCGCCCGCACATACGGCGGATTCAGCGTCACCGCGTCATAACTCACGTTGGCCAGGCCGCTTTCGCAGATGTCCGCGCACCGCACTTCGACGGTGCCGCCCAGGTCATTGAGGTCAACGCTCCGGCCCGCCAGCTCGCACATTTCCGGCTGTATCTCCACGGCGTCAATATGCAGCTGCCCCGCCTGCGCGTTCAACTTTCCGCACAATAATATCGGGATTATGCCTGTGCCGGTGCCGACGTCAACTATGTTGACTCGTTTTCTTCCCCCGCCCGAGAGCCGCGCGCGCAGCCCGGCGGAAGCGTTTATACGGCGCGCGGCGTAATTGGCCAACAGCACGGCGTCCGTCCCGTACCGGAACGTGCCGCGTTTCTGGATAATATACAGCCCGGCGCACTGGAGATCATCCAGCTGTTCGCCTTCCCGCAAGACCGCTTCCACTGCGTAAACCTCCGCGGATCCTGATTATACAAAACAGGGCTGTCCTTTCGGAGACAGCCCGTCTGTTACGATTTGTTAATAGTTACACCCATCATTCTTCGGGCTTCGGAGCTTCCACGGGGCAGACCTGAGCGCAGTTACCGCATTCAATGCAGAGCTCAGCATCGATCTCGTATTTGCCGTCGCCTTCGCTGATAGCTTCTACCGGGCACTCCGCAGCGCACGCGCCGCAGGAAATGCAATCGTCTGAAATTTTGTATGCCATAACACAACACCTCCAGTAAGAATCGGTTACGACGCATATTGTACCACATTTTGCGAATTTGTCAATAGGCACTATTTTGTGTTATACTTTCCCCAGCACTATCCGGCCGTGCCGCGGCATAACGGCGGCGAATTGACGCCCGGATCAGCGGAGGTAAAAATGAATAAAGAGAAATTTGCCAACGAACTGAAGCAGCACAGCCGGGAGTACGGCAGCCTGCCTTTCTGGAGCTGGAACGACCGCCTGGAACCGGAGCGGCTGCGCGCGCAGATCCGCGATATGCATGAGCTCGGCATGAACGGCTTTTTCATGCACGCCCGCAGCGGACTGGAGACCGAATATCTGAGCGACGAGTGGTACAACGCGATAAAGGTGTGCGTTGACGAAGCCAAAAAGCTGGGCATGGAACCCTGGGCATACGACGAGAACGGCTGGCCCAGCGGCTTTGCCGGCGGCAAGGTGCTGGATGATCCGTACAATCACGCCAAATTCCTGAAGGCGGAGGTAAAAGATCACTTCGATCCGGAGGCGCTGGCGGTATATGTGATCAGCGGAGGCAAGTCACGCCGCGTGACCGCCGAAGACGCAGAAAACCGCGAATACTTCTGCGTTTACCGGCACACAGACCCGACGTACGTGGATACGCTGAACGACATTGTCACCCGCAAGTTCATCGCCGCCACTCACGAAGATTACAAAGCCCGCCTCGGCGACGCGTTCGGCACCGAAATGCCCGGCTTCTTCACCGACGAACCCCAGTATTTCCGGTATGCCACGGTGTGGTCCGACATATTGCCCGAAAAGTTCCGGGAAAGCTACGGCTACGATATATTCAGCGCGCTGGACGCCATGTTCACGGATTTTGAAGACGCGCAGGAGTTCCGGTACGATTACTGGCGGCTCGCTCACGAGCTGTTCATAAACAATTTCATCAAAGTAATTTACGACTGGTGCAAAGCCAACAACTGCCGCGTCACCGGTCACGCCGTAGAAGAGACGTTCCTGGCAGGCCAGATGTGGTGCTGCGGCGGCATAATGCCGTTTTATGAGTACGAGCATATTCCCGGCATTGACCACCTGGGCCGGAATTACGACCAGGGCATTGCCAGCAAACAGCTGGGCTCCGCGGCGGCGCAGCTGGGCAAAAAGAAAGCGTTATCCGAAATGTTCGCGTGCTGCGGCTGGGACGTGTCCCCCCTCGAACTGAAGCGCATCGCCGAGTCCCAGTACGTGGCCGGCATCAATCTGATGTGCCAGCACCTGTATCCCTACTCTGAACGCGGTCAACGCAAACGCGACTACCCCGCCCACTACTCCCAGCACCTGCCCTGGCAGAAACAAATGAAGCACTTCGACGAATACTTCAACCGACTGGGCTACACGCTCTCCCGGGGCGAAGAATTGGCGCCGGTACTGCTTCTGCACCCGATCCACTCCTGCTGGCTTAATTACAAACGCGAGCCCGACGGCGTCACCGTGGCGGAGCTGGACACGTCGCTGCGCGAGGTCTCCTGGGCGCTGTACGACCGGCACATTGGTTTCCATTACGGCGATGAGGATATTATGCGCCGGCACGGCCGTGTAGAAAACGGCATGCTCATCATCGGGCATCAGAGCTACAGCTGCGTGGTACTGCCGAAGATCTACTCGCTGGACGCCTCCACCGCGGAGCTGCTGCGGGAGTTCGCCGCACAGGGCGGAAAGTTCGTGTTGACCGACGCCGCACCCGACCGGATCGACGGCCGCGTTGCCGCCCCCGGGACACTGGATTTCCTGAAGTCCAATACGGATATTGACACTCTCGCCGCCGAGTCCGAGCTGCGCGTTTCCACCCGCGTGCACGACGTGCGGTCAATGCTGCGCCGCACCGAACGCGGCCGCCTGGGCTTCGTGGTCAATCTCACCGGTGAGACAATTAAAAACGTCCGCATCGGGCTCAAAGGCGCCATCCACCTCAACATACTGGATCTGGAAGAAGGCGTGTTCCGCCGTGCGGAGACCACCCGCTGCGAGAAATGCGGCGCGCTGCGCACCGAACTGGATCTGGAGCCCGGACAATCAGTACTCATAACCGAATTTGAAGGCGAAGACGAACTGGAACCTGTAGTGCGTTCTGCGCCGGTAAAGCTCGACCGTCCTTTCGCGTCCGTCACCCGGCCCGAGAATATGCTGCCGCTCGACCACGTGCGGCTGTCCTACGACGGCGTGAATTTCGAAGAGAACCGCCCCATCGAACTGGTGCGCGACATACTGTACCGCACGCGCTATGCCGGCGAGCTGTGGCTGCGCTTCGAGTTCGAAGTTAAAGAACGGCCCGCGTTGGTATACACTGCCGTGGAACCGATGAATATACTGGGCCTCACGGTCAACGGCACCACTGTGGAGTTCACCGGCAAAGGCTGGTTCGATCCGTCGTTCCTGACCGCAGGCATCACTTACCTGCTGCGCCACGGCGTCAACGATATCACGGTAAAAGTCAACTACTTCCAGCGCGACTACGTATACTACGTACTGTACGGCGGCGTGTCGGAAACACTGCGCAACTGCCTGCTGTTTGACACCGAACTGGAGACGATATATCTGTTCGGGCATTTCGGCGTTGACACCGGCGAGAGCCCGTTCGAAGCCGGCCCTCGGAATTCGCTGATCTGCACCGGCCCGGTGGCGCTCACCCGCGAGCCCGAGTCCATCGACATGGCGGACATCACCCAGTCCGGCTATCCGTTCTTCGCAGGCAGCGTCGAATTTGAGACGTCTGTCGACTACACGCCGGGCGAGCCTTCCGAACTCACGCTGAAGGGCCGCTATTCCGTGGCGGAGATCTTCGTCAACGGCGTTTTCGCCAAGGCGCTGATGTTCTCCGACCATGTGAACCTGGCGCCGTTCCTGCGCGCGGGCAATAACGTGCTGCGCGTACGTCTGGTCAATTCCAACCGCAACCTCATGGGCCCCCACCACAACACCGACCCCGAGCCGTACATTCTGGGGCCGGTCCAGTTCTCGTATGAGATGCAGTGGTCCGCGGACGGTCAATGCGGCTGGTACCATGACCGCTACGCGCTGGTGAAGTTCGGCGCCGCTACCGAATAAAACTCATCCGGTTCAAACAGCAAATGCATGAAAAGAAGACCCCGGTACATCACGTTGCCAGGGGTCTTCTTTTCTGTCTCTTAAAGCGGTTAATTATTTGTCCGCGAGATACTCGTTGATGCGCTCGAGCATTTTGTCCGCGTCTATGCCGTGCACTTCGCACGCGTCCTCCAGGCTCTCGCCGTGCGCTGCCATGCAGCCCACGCAATGCATGCCCGCGTTCATC